>DALYUA010000040.1:0-13176 GCA_031993245.1 Buttiauxella sp.
ACCCAGTCGGCGTTGAAAATTTTATGACGGCAGTGCTCAGAATTGGCCTGCGCGAACATATAAAGTTCGATGTCGTTTGGGTTGCGGCCCAGTTTTGTAAATGCATCCTGCAGGTAGTCGATCTCATCTTCTGCCAGCGCAAGGCCGAGGCGGATGTTGGCTTCCACAAGCGCGCCGCGCCCTTGCCCAAGCAGGTCAACGCTCTGTACAGGTGCCGGTTCATGATGGGAGAAAAGCTTCTTGCCGTCGTTCAGAGAACTAAATACGCTCTCCATCATGCGGTCATGCAAGAGTGCGTTCACTTCCTGCCACTGTGCTTCAGTCAATGTTTCGCCGCTAATGTAATAAGCAACGCCGCGCTCAAGGCGCTTCACTTTGGCAAGATCGCAGTTATGGGCGATATCAGTCGCTTTCGAGGACCAGGGCGAGATGGTGCCAGGACGCGGCGTCACTAGGATCAGGTGGCCCGTCGGGGCGTGATCTGCAAGGGTTGGACCATATTTCAGCAACCGTTGCAGCCGTGCGTGTTCATCGGCGCTCAGCGGCGCGTCTAAATCGGCAAAGTGAACATACTCGGCGTAAATGTCGCTCACCGGCAGGTGGGCATCTTTAAAGCGGGCCAGCAGTTTGTTAATACGAAATGCCGATAGAGCGGGGGAACCACGCAGAATTTCCATCATCAAAGATCTCTCGTCTTCAAGCGTGAGCGATGCTCACGTGGGCGCAAGGGGAAAACGGGCGCCATTATAGAGAATACCGCGCCGTGACGAAACCGTTTGCGTAGAAATAAACGCATTACTTCGTGCGGTACAGGAACTGTACGATACCTTCGAATAAGTTGCGCGCTGGCGCTTTGTTAAGCAAAATGCGCCTCATCCGCTGACTAAACCACTCTTATAAATAGCCATTGTTAGCTAAGGCTCGGGGCGCCGCATAAGATTAACCATTTGAAAAGATTTAAAATTAATTATCTTCTTATCGGTACCGTAACCTTGTTGCTGGCAGTGGCGCTCTGGCCCTCCATCCCCTGGTTCGGAAAAGCCGAAAACCGTATCGCCGCCATTCAGGCACGGGGAGTTCTTCGCGTCAGCACTATTGCCTCTCCGCTGACCTATAGCATGGTGAAGGATAAAGCGCTGGGTCTTGATTACGAGCTGGCTCAACAGTTCGCCGCCTATCTTGGCGTAAAACTTCAGGTCACCGCACGCCCGAATATTAATGCGCTGTTTGACGATCTGGATAATGACGATGCCGATTTACTTGCCGCCGGCCTGGTCTATAACACCGAGCGTAGCCAGCATTATCAGGCGGGACCAACTTACTATTCCGTATCACAACAGATGGTTTATCGCGTGGGCAGCCCGCGGCCTAAAACGCTTGCAGGCGTAAAAGAAAAGCAGCTGGTTCTCGCTTCGGGCTTAGCCGTGCTGAGCGATCTCCAGACGCTAAAAGAGAATAAATACCCCGATCTATCATGGAGCATCGATAACAAGCACACCAGCAACCAACTCTTACAGCAGGTCGTAGACGGCAGCATTGCATTTACTATTTCCGACTCCATCGCCATCAGTATTTTCCAGCGCGTCCATCCGCAGCTTGCGGTCGCGCTGGATGTGACCGATGAACAGCCGGTAACCTGGTTTAGCGTGCGCGACGGCGATGACAGCCTTTCCGCAGTCCTGCTCGACTTTTATAACAGGCTGAGCGGCGACGGCATTCTGGCTCGCCTGGAAGAGAAATATCTTGGTCACATCGGGGATTTCGATTATGTCGATACCCGCACCTTCCTTAACGCTGTAGATACCGTTCTGCCGGAACTTCGGCCGCTGTTTGAAAAATACGCCACGGATATCGACTGGCGTTTGCTTGCCGCTATCTCTTATCAGGAATCTCACTGGGATAACCAGGCCACCTCCCCTACCGGCGTGCGCGGCCTGATGATGCTGACCAAAAATACCGCGCAAAGTCTGGGTCTGACGGACAGGCTCGACCCGGAACAGAGCATCAGCGGCGGCAGCCGTTATCTGAAGGATATGATGGGAAAAGTGCCGGAAACGGTGCCGGAAGATGAGAGAGTTTGGTTCGCTCTGGCAGCCTACAATATGGGTTACGCCCATATGCTTGATGCACGGCAGCTCACCGCGAAGCTGAAAAGAAATCCCGATAGCTGGGCAGATGTAAAAGTGACTCTGCCGCTGCTAAGCCAGAAGCAGTACTACAGCAAAACGGCTTACGGCTACGCGCGAGGTCATGAAGCCTACGCGTACGTTGAGAATATCCGTAAATATCAGTTGAGCCTGGAAGGTTATCTCCAGGAGAAAGAAAAGCTGGCAGCGCAGGAAGCAAAATTTGCCGAAGCTTATCCGGCTGTGGCGCCGGTGGAACTGACTACTCCATCTTACGGACCATTTCCTTTAGGGCCTTTTTCTCCAGACGCCGGGCTCGAAAAAAATCACTCAGCATCGCCGAACATTCTGCTGCCAGCACGCCCTCAGTCACCCTGACCTGATGGTTCATGCCGGGATGGCCCAGCACATCCATCAGCGAGCCAATCGCCCCGGTTTTAGCGTCGCGCGCGCCAAATACCAGCGTGCCGATACGGCTGTGAACCATAGCACCCGCGCACATGACGCAAGGTTCGAGCGTGACATAAAGCGTGGTATCTAACAGACGGTAGTTCTGCAGCACCATACCGCCCTGACGCAACGCCATGATTTCCGCATGCGCCGTAGGATCGTGTCGGCCGATGGGGCGGTTCCAGCCCTCACCAATCACTTTGTTCTCATGCACCAGTACAGCGCCGACCGGAACTTCCCCCTCATCCCAGGCACGCTGTGCAAGCGTTAGCGCATGGCGCATCCAGTCTTCATGGGTAAATTCGCTTTTTGACACGGTCAACTCCTGAGAAACTAAGGCGCGGCGCATTATACACACCGCTTACCGGATGCGAAATGCGTTACTCAAGCTGCTGGAGCTGGCCCTGCGGGGTGACGCGCCAGCGGTGCTGGCAGAAGTAGAGCAGCGGGTTATCCTGTTTGCTGTCGCTGTAGCCGCTGTAGAGCTGAAGCGGTGTACCAATCTGCTGCTCAAGCTGCGCCACTTTTTCATGCCCGAGGCAACGCAGGGTCAGCACCCAGCCGCCGTGCGAGCGTTTAATCTGGCTGGCGATAAGCTTCACTTTGGGCAACCACGGCGTATCGTAATAAACCTGTTGTACCAGCGGCTGCGGTGAGCCGGTGATAAGCCAGACATCAGCATCAGAACTGGTGAGATAGTCTGTAAGTCGCTGCTGCACAACCGGAAATGCCGTCACGCGGGTACGAAACCAGGTAACAAAGTTCATCTCCAGTTCCTTAAGCCGCGCTTCGCTGTGCCCGAAAGTCGCGCCCCAGAGCAGCAGGCTCATTGGCCAGCGAGCGGCACGGCCTTTAATCAGCAATGCGCCGCCTATTACCGGCAAAAGCGGAATAACAAGCAGCAGATTGAGGGGCTGATGGCGCAGCAGATAGCGTAAAAAACTGCCGAACATATCCTGCTGATGCAGGGTGCCATCTAAATCAAAAAACACTACCCGACGCTCACTCTGGTTTGCCAAACGCTACTCCTTTGAATGATTAACTCCCCCAGGCCGTATAAAACGCTTCCGACGGCAACCGTTATATAAAGCCTAACAGATAGATCCACAACTTTCCGGTAACTATCGCCGGGCCCCTTTTATCGAATATTTAATTCCACCTGACGGCGCAATAACGGAATCAACGTGCATTCAGACGCGCAATTTACGTTATCATCTAACAGACCTGTTATTGAATTAATCCCACGGAGCGGAAATGAATTGTTTACTGCGTATTCGTCAGCGTTATCCCACTCTGGCGCAAAGTGACCGTAAACTGGCAGATTTTCTGTTGGCGAATCCCGACAAAGCCCGTCATCTCAGTTCTCAACTTCTCGCCGCAGAAGCAGGCGTCAGCCAGTCAAGCGTGGTTAAATTCTCCCAGAAGCTGGGCTTCAAGGGCTTTCCCTCGCTTAAGCTTGCCATCAGTGAGGCGCTGGCCAGCGGCCAGGATCCCCACTCCGTGCCGGTCCACAATCAAATTCTTGGCGACGATCCCCTCAGGCTTGTTGGTGAAAAGTTGATTAAAGACAACCTCGCCGCCATGCATGCAAGCCTTGATATCAACAGCGAAGAAAAGCTGCTGGCAAGTGTCGCGATGCTGCGTAACGCGCGGCGCGTGCTGATTGTAGGTATTGGTGCATCGGGCCTGGTTGCGAAGAACTTTGCCTGGAAGCTGATGAAAATCGGCATTAATGCCGTAGCGGAGCAGGATATGCATGCTTTGCTGGCCACCACGCAAGCGCTTAGTCCGGACGATATCCTTTTCGCCATCTCCTATTCAGGCGAACGGCGCGAGATTAACCTTGCAGCCGATGAAGCATTACGCACCGGCGCAAAAATCATCGCCGTTACCGGCTTTACGCCAAACGCGCTACAGCAGCGCGCCACGCTTTGTTTGTACACCATCGCTGAAGAACTGGCGACGCGCAGCGCGGCTATTTCCTCCACCAGCGCGCAAATGATGCTGACGGATTTACTGTTTATGGCGCTTGTTCAGCAGGATCTGGAAAACGCGCCGGATCGTATCCGGCACAGCGAGGCTTTGGTGAAGAAGTTGGTTTGACTACCGTTCAACGCCCGTTAAATAAAGTCGAATAAAATTTCTGCCAGATTTGTCAGGCTCGGTTAACAGGGAATTTCTTGTACAAAGTGGATACTCCCACGTCAAAGAGTATCGATACCCTTTCCCTGTTTTCACCGGCGGCCAGCAATCTCCCAGCCTGGGCCCACTGCTCCGCCGTTAACTTTGGCCGTCTTCCACCAATTCTCCCTTCGGCCCTGGCCGCAGCCAATCCAGCTCTTGTACGCTCGACGATCAATTCACGTTCCATTTCCGCCAACGCTCCCATAACGTGGAAGAAAAACCGGCCCATCGGGGTTGACGTGTCGATGCTATCCGTAAGGCTTCGGAAGTTAATTCCGCTAACTCGCAGATCTTCTATCAGTGTGACCAGATGACACATACTTCGCCCCAGCCTGTCCAGCTTCCAGACTACCAGCGTATCGCCTGCTGTTAGCGTCTTAAGCGCTTTCCTGAGTCCTGGTCTTTCCGATGTTTTACCGCTGATTTTATCTTCAAAGATCAGCTCACATTCTGCACACTTAAGAGCATTTCTTTGTAATGCCGTGTTCTGTTCATTTGTTGATACCCGTACATGGCCGATAAGCATCATATTCAACCTCAAAAAAAAAGAAATCATGTAGTGGTACTGATATTCATGCAATTTCTTAAAGGTTGGTTTGGGGGAAGGCTCTGTTTTGCCGGTTGGCGTGCCTGTTCCGTGGCCGTCGGCAACGCCTCCGGCCGGGTGGCTGAAATGCAACGGAGCCACGTTCACAGCCTCCCAGTACCCTAAGCTGGCTCTGGCCTATCCGGCGCTCAGGTTGCCTGATTTACGTGGGGAGTTTATTCGTGGCTGGGATGATGGGCGCGGTGTTGATACTGGGCGCGTTTTATTGGCTGCCCAGGCTGAAACAAAAATTAGCAACTACCACGGGAATGGGAATAGTGGTGACGAAGTATCAGCGGGAATCCCCGGATCCCCGCCCAAGACGTCTGCGTACAGTGTTGATTCAACAGAAATCATTGCTGCTGGATTTAGTGCTTTTGGTTCGCAGGATATGTCTATGACCGGTATTACTACACGCTTCGATGTCAGACCGAGAAACGTCGCATTTAACTACATCGTGAGAGCTGCATAATGAGCGAGGCTATTCTGGATAAAAATAACATCGCAACCCAAGCCGGAAATATCACGGTTTATAACTACGATAGCGCAACGCGTGAATATCTGTTTTCAACCGTGGAGTATCTGGCTGTTGGCGTGGGTATTCCGGCAAACTCCTGTATTGATGCCCCAAGCAAAGAAAAAGAGGGTTTTGCCATTTGCCGAACGCCTGATTTTATCGGATGGGAATACATTATCGACCATCGTGGAGAAATGGTGTACGGCACTGTTACTGGCGAAGAAATATCTGTGTCTGATCTCGGTGACTACCCAGCGGACACAACGATACTGGCGCCTTCGACTTCTTATGATAAATGGGACGGGACAAACTGAATAACCGATACCAGTGTAAAAAAGGAAGCTGATATCGCCGCTGCGGTAGTAGAAAAACAATCAAGAATTGACCAAGCCAATGGTTACATGAACAGCAAACAGTGGCCCGGAAAAGTTGCGTTGGGGCGACTAAAAGGAGACGAATTGGAGCAATACGGGCTACGGCTTGATTATCTGGATGCGCTGGAATCTGTTGATACTTCCAGCGCACCGGATATTAACTGGCCTACGCCTCCGGTGCAGTAGGCCAGTCGGGTTTTGCTGTATCAACTCGCATTAGCAGAACCCGATATTCTTTCCACTCTGCAAGTGCGACGGTTTCTTCTTTCGTCGCCATTCCAGCATCAACAGCGTCCTGTCGCCACTCTATTTCTGAGTCCGCCATAGCACGCAAATGGCTTTTTTTTGCCTCTGCCGCCTCTTCCATTTCTGCGTGTGTGAGTTCGGGAATATCTACCCAGGCAGGTTGCCCATCTTCGACACCGAGCCGTTTGTCCTTCGGTGGCTGCGCTGTAAATTCATTTGTTACCGTGTCTGAAACAGAAAAGGCATCGTCAGGCCAATGCCCTGCAGGTGCGTAATACGTTTCTTTCAGCGCGTTCGCATAAAACGCAATTTGTGAAGGTGAAAAAGAATAATCGCTCATATTAAAATCCTACTGCTAGCCATGAAACACCGTTTGCTTGTGCTGTACCATCAAACCCGAAAGTTCTTACTGATCCAATCCGTACCTGGTTTACGCCGGTATAGTTTGTGTTGATTGATACGGACGCTGTTGCATTCAGTGCAACTGATGGCTGATTAAGGAACGGTGTCGGAAAAGTTATATCAATGCCCGCCGCAGGATTTGTGTTAGCAATTCCGCCACGTTGAATCAGAAAGCCGTTAGGAAGCTTTACCCATACCCCTGATGAGTTCGCTCCGCTTTGAAAAGCTGACATATCCGGAATCTGGCCGGCACCAGTCCCTACATTCCTTTTCGCCGCTTCCCCCAAACCAAGGTTTGCGAGAGCCGTTGAAACTGCGGCAGCACCATCGGCTTTAATATCAGCAAAGGGTTTTTCGCGGCTTAAATAGTTTGCCGCAATGCCGCTGGATAGCTTTGCCACAAAGCCTGCTACGTCACCATCGTCCAGCACATCCTGGCCGCTTTTCTCGCTAACGAACTCAGCCAGCGCCGCAGCGATAAAGGAGGTTTGTCGTAGTGCTTTATTGATTTGCGCGCTGCTAGCTTTACCGGCCGTAAAGCCACTTAGCAGCGCGGGTAATGTTTCCCATTCATTTTGGGAAACAATGTTCGCACCGGGACCGGTTGCGAAGGGTTTAATTTGATTTGTAGCCATTAGAGTTTTTTCTCCCAGGCGCCGTCGTCAAAACCGGCGATATATTGATTGTTCATGTCAAAACCAAAAAACTTAGCCCCCGCAGAGGGAACCTCTATTGAGGGGGTCTGAATATCTCCCGCCCAAACTCCAGCCGCCTTTACCGTCATGTAGCCTTGTTTGATCGCCGCGAGCAGCTCCAGAGATATCTCTGAAATATCCGTTTGCGGAAAAACCCACACCGAAATGGTCATGTCCTGGTTATCAACGATCTGCATGCTCAGGCCCGAGCCTGCCGTCACGGCATCAAGAATGGCCGGCAGACTGTCGTTCTGACCGTCCCAGTTATTTATTGCGATTTTTGCTTTTAAAATAAGTCGATAGGTCTCATCGCTAAGCGTTGTATAGCCCGAATCAGGATCGTAGGGGCCTTGCCATACGCCCTGGTCATAGCCCACGCCTTCGGTATCCCACAAAAAATAGACCCCGGATATGGGCTGGCTAACGATGCGGCTGCGACCAATCCATAACCCCAAAATATCCAGCTGTTTGCCTACCGCCAGATCGATATCAAACGCAGTTATCAGGCTGGAAACCGTGCTGCACACATCCAGAAAAGGGCGTGTGCTTAAGTCGATATGGTCATAGAAGAGCGGCTTTGTAGCGTGGTAGTTGCTGATTAGCTCGGTGTACTTGCTCATGTGCCCACCGTAATGTTGATATTGGCGGCCTCGCAGGAAGCGGCTTCGCTATAAGCAACAGGGATGTTTGCTGAGCTAACCGCCGCAGATGACTTACCGATCAAAAGCTCGGTGATGTCGTAGTAGCGAGCATCGCCTCCGCTTACCACGCCGAGATTGGCAGGAGAGTAAATGCGACTGAGCAGAACGCTTTCGCCAATAGCCAATCCATTGATGTAGCCAGCCACTTCCTGCGCGATTTGTTCGCCAATCTGCGAGGTGTAACCAGTAAATACCTTCAACGTGATTTTGACGAAGATCGGTATATTTTGCGGACGCGAAAACGAGATTGAATGCGGGTTGCCATAGACATCGGGCACGACGATGGACGTGGTGCCATAGGTTGCTACTCCCTGCCCTTTCTTTCCCCGAATAGTCTGCGCTATTGCCTCAACTTCTCCCCCATCAACAACCGCAGAAATTGAATGCGGAGGTAAACCGTTAGCATTAGTTACGCCAGTGTCATTCTCATAAAGCTTATGTCGTATAACGCCCGCGATATTTGCAATGGCACCTTCCAGAGCCTCGAAGGGAGTAATGGCCGAAAGCGCTACGCTCTGGCCTTGCCTGATACGAAGCTCAGCGTCAGTTTCCATGGGAATGCCGACGGTAGCAGCCATCGGATTGGTCACGGATAACCAGCCCCGTGTTGGCGTACTAATTACCGTTACCGTCCCTGGCGGTGCAGCAACCGCGCCGCTGCTGAGACAGGTTGCGGTCACCGTCACTGTGCCGCCGATGCCTATTACGGCCGTCTCAGGCAAGGCCCAGACAATATTGTTATCGTCCCTCACAAGACCATTGATAACAGACGTCCCGGCGGTGCCGCTTAGCAGCAGATCAACCGTTGAATTGGTTGCCTGCCGTCTGACAATGCCATTTATTTTCACGTTGCTGGACAGCGCGCTGCCAACGGCGGTTGATGGTGAAAAGCTGTTATAGGCAGCTATCGCGGTGTTGTTGGCGTCATGAATGGCCAGCGCTACCAAAGCGATCATCTGCCCGTCCTTGCTATCTGGTTCCAGATAGGCATCGCTGCCGTAGATTTGCCTGAAAGAATCGACCAGGCCATTCAGGATGGTCTGGTAATCAGGCGCGGTTATGCCCTGGGCCGTTACCGTTGCCGATAACCCCAGCGATTCCAGGTTGAGAGCCATTACGCCTCGCTATTAAGTGTCGAAGTGCCGAAGAGGGTATCGAGGGTCCCGTTACAGGCCACTCGTCGGTTTGCAGGATTGATGCTGGTGCCAAATTCGAGAATGGAAAGCACGCCTTGCGTGGTCGATATACGATCCCGGAGTGCCAGGGCATAAATATCCGTTGCCTGTTTACCGAGCACAGACTGCGCCCACGGCGTGCCTTCGCTGGTATCAAGGAACCATTCGCCACGCCAGAGCTGGAGTCGGGTATTCACCGCCTGCGCTACACATTCAGGGGAGTCCATCAGAAAAGTGTTATCTCCCTGCCCAAAGACATAATCCCCTTCCGGACTTTCTCGCCGATATCTCATGTAGGTTTTCCTGTATTTGAGCCACCTGACATAACACCACCGTGCAAATGACCGCTGAGACTTATCCCCGTAGCCGTTACATCTCCTGTAACATTTACGCTTCCGTTAACTTTCACCGTACCCGTTAGCTCAATAGTTGGAGAGACAATGTCAGTTCCTGCCTGAGCATTTGCGGTCAATTTACCTGGTGTCGTCAGAGTAATGTCATGCCCTGCCGCAACCTCAATGAATGCCGCGCCGTCATCCGTTCTTAGCTGCGCCGCGCTGGTGCTTATGCCGCTAATTTTTTGGGCCTGCGATTGTGGTCCAGGGATAACAAAGGCATCGGATAGCGAGTGCTGGCGTTCGTTGACAGGTTCCTGCGTCCCGCCGCTTTGCCACCAGAAATCGATGGCGCGGTCGGCAAATATAACCAGGCACTCATCGCCTTTTTTAATTGGAAACGTCAGCGTGCAGCCCCCGCCACGAGGGAATACCACCGGGACATCCACAAGCAATGGATAATTCATTGAACTTGTGGAGCCGTTGCTGGCGGTTGCCATGCCTTTAATCGCCGGAGCGATAGTGCAGGTGACGGTTTCAGGATCGAAAGTTTGAATGATGCCCGGGAGAGCGACGCGAAGATCGTTACTTAGTGCAGCGCTGGTGGCGGCCAGCGTTTCAGCAAGTTCTCCACTGAGGGCAGATGTAGATAAAGCCATTTATATCTCCTTGTCAGGATTAGGATCATAAGACGCCGTTACGGCCTCTTTTGCTGGATATTATCCTCGGACAGATCCTTCGAGTCTTTCGCGCGACACATAAGATCCATATACCAGTCCTTACCCCGCGTATCGCCGCTATAGGTGATTCCGCATACCTCGTAGAGACCATCTTTGTTAATTTTTGCAATGGAGGATGTCGTATTGAGCTTATTAGCCGCGCTTTTGCTCTTCTCACTTTCAACCCGACTATCCGTCAACTCCTTGAGCGCGGGTGCCGTTCTGTAGAGCGATGACTCATTAAGGTGGATGATGCCGTTGAGACGGATATTTGGATTTATCAGGCATTTGACATTTACTCCTGCCCCTGTTGTTCGCTGAGGCATATTTATCATGCCGTTGGCGCTATTAAGCGGAATGGGAGGATGCGCAACATGGTCTTTGCCATACATCTCAAGCCGGTCGTCGAGTAATTCCCAGCTTGCATTGCAGAGTTTTGCTATCTGAGACAGATAGCTGCTGACTTTGCCGTGAAAGGTGTAGCCGCGCGGGAAAATCGTGGTTGGGAAAGCAGGTAGCGCCCCGCCAACAATGTTGTAAGGTTTCAGCCCAGCCAGGGCGAGATCATACATATTTTTAACGGTATATCCTTTTGACAGAGTGGCGCTGATCGTGGCATATGAGATAGCTTCATGACCGTCAATTGCCTGAATCAGCAGCCATGTATCGGGCGTAGAATCCCGACCATCAATGGTAATTCGGATATCGCCGCTGAATATAAGCCCATAATTATTGCCATCCCTTTGCCCGATATCGCCGGGTTCAACCTCACGTACAACTCCGGCCTGGCTCTCCGGCACAACTGGTGTCATACCGTCATAACCGGCAAAAAGACGGATTTTTGAAAACTCTCTATCGATAATTTTGTTCGCCGTATCCGGCGTAAGGTTATAGATTTTCACCTCGGCAACCTTCGGAGCCGCACCAATAAACCATTCAACTTTGAAGGTGACTTTAAATCCGCTGAGTTTAATGCCTTCCCCATCAGCGCTAAGCAATTGCAGTTCGAAATGGCGCTGCCAGTTCTGACTCATGGTTCCTCCATTAAAAAACCCGCCGAGGCGGGTGCTTTAGCTTTCAGTAACGAAGTAAAGATGGCTTCGATAGCCAAGGTTTGTTTTCGTGGGGTACTCCTGCGCCTCGTCATCGGAAACCACATATAGCCCACCGGTAAAACCAAGGTATTTATAAGGAGCAAGTAAATTCACGCCGCTTACTAGCGGAATACCGTTGATAATCGAAGCGTTATCCGTTTCCAGAAGATCAAGAATCCATCCAGCTTCATCACGGTAAATAACCCGCAGGCGAAGCTGTCGCCCTCCCAGCCGAAGAGTAAAGATTTGATTGTCCGCGCTAAGCGGAATTTCTACCGTTGGCATAATTACTCCGAGTTAGAAACGGGATCAGAGAGGGGAATGACCGTTACATTTCCCACCGGAAGGGTGGTTTTTGTTCCACCATTTTGTACGGATGAGGTGCTTACCCCCTGTTTCATAGCGGCTTTATCTGCGGTTGGGATGCTTTCCGTATCCGAAATGAGTACCTGAACCAGCGTAAGCGTACATATAAGGCTATGTTTGTTCAGCTTGTCCGTCGTCACATCAATCTGTTTTAACAGCATATTGCTGTAGGTTCGTTTACTCGTGACGACTTCCAATGGCTCGCACTTTTGCTGCAGCTCCAGCAGATTCTGATAAACATCTTCGGGGCTTAATCCCACCGAAATGCCCAAAGCCCGGGTATTAGCCATATCCAGCAGCGAACCGCCGCCCGCAAAGCCGCAGGTCATTGTGACCTCGCCAGGTTTCACCCATGCGTGATCGCTGATATTCGCCCCCGACTGGACCGGATGACTGGCTACTTCAATGGTGTCCGTGTGTTTCTCACTGACAACCACATCCGGAACCATGAAGCCCACCAGCCGTGTTCGGCTGTGAAAAAGAGCCGGCATAATATTCATCAGGTCAAACCTCCTGACACAAGCTGGGCCTGGCGGGCATAAATATTCAGCTGGCGCTGCTCTATTTCCGCCCCTGTAGTTAAAGGGTCTGTCGCGCTATTGATCACTATGTTGGTGTTGTTATTCCAGGTGGGCGAGCTGACGTTGCCTGATACAGGCTGAGTTAAATCGCTGCTCCAGGCGTAGCGTTGATTATCAGAACCATAGCCTCCCGGCAGCAATACGGATATATCTGGAGAGGCGAGATTATCCATCGCCTTTGGCAACAGGGCTGAAGGGTTACCCTCTTCCCGGCGAGTATTTTTCTTTTCCCCGTTTGTTGCCCAGTCAACGAAACCGGACCAGGTCTGAGTCGCTTTGTTCTCTATGAAATTGGCCCCTTTTTGCGCAATCCAGCCCGCAGGGGTATTCGTTATACCGCCAGTAATCAGATCCTTACCGATATTGGCCACCTCAGACCAGTTTCCGTCCTTAAGGGCGCCAAGCAATTTGCCGATTTTTTGCAGCGTTTCACCCAGCCCGTTGAAGCTATCGAGTAGCCCCTGAAAAATGGTTGAGATGGACCACGAACTGAAGTCGATCCCCAGCAACTCCATAAAACGGCTAAAGAGGTTCTTAATGATGTTTGCCAGCCCACCAAGCGTTTGCGATGCCAGGGTGATGACAGGCTCCCATTTTCCCCAGTCAATTAAGCTTTCGCTTCCCG
>DALYUA010000041.1:0-13154 GCA_031993245.1 Buttiauxella sp.
GCAACGCACCAGGCAACCGCGCCAGCAACTCGCCCACAAAGCGCCGAGTAATATCAGACGCTAATGATGAAAAGCCGGTCAGGTAACTGACCGGCTTTTTTTATGTCTGCGCCCCGTCCTGAATAGCGGACAAAAAAAGCCCACTCCGGGGTGCGGAAGTGGGCACATGATGCGTGTCCAGTTTCATGACACGCCCAAACTTTTAAACTACTTTTTTATTTATTTAACTGGAACAGAGACATGCCCTGCATGTCGCTAAAGGCCTTATAGGATGCCTGCAATGCCGCCTGCTGCATGACGTAAGAAGAGATGGTCGAGTTCCAGTCAACGTCAACCAAATCGCTCATTTGCTGCGACTGACCTAATGCCCGGTCATCTCCTAAAGCATCAAGTTTATCCAGCTCGCTTAACTGGGTGCCCAGCTCTGCACGAACGGTCAGCACATTGTTCAGCGAGTTACTCAGTCCACGGTTAGTTTTATCTATCGCATCGCTCAGCACCTGTTTGCCAGCATCATCAAGGTCTGCAGCCGGCGTATTCAATGCGGCAATGGCAGTATCCAGCATTTTAAACAGGTCAGTTTCGCTGTCTGTCGGTGTACCATCTGCCGCATCCGGCTCAGGTTTGGCGTTACTGGTGATATGGTTAAATATCTCTGTGCCAGTATGGCCAATGGTCATGGTCCTGGCCGCATCCACGGACTGGGTAACCGCCTGGTCTCCACCTGCATAACTCACAGCAGGTTCACCCTGAGCATCAACCCCATCCACAAAAGGTGCCGATTCGGTTTTATAACCGGCAAAGATATAACGCCCGTTACCATCGGTGCTGTTTGCAAGATTAAGGATCTGGTCACGGATACCCTGCAGATCGGTTGCCAGGGAAGCCCGGTCATCGTCACTTAGCGTGCCGTTACCGGCATAAACAATTTTTTCCTGAGCAGACTGGATAGCCGTGGTAACCTGGCTTAGCACGTTCTCTTCAAGGGAGACTTTCTGGGTTGCAAAAGTGCGCGCCGTGGCATACTGGCTGTTCTGCGCCTGAGCCTGCGACAGCACCACCGCCTGCGAGGCGGCAATAGGATCGTCAGAAGGCTTTGTTACGCGCTTGCCGGTAGACATTTGCTCGCCGTAGCGCAGCCACTCGCTCTGCGCGCTGGTTACGCCGCGCATATTCTGGTCATACATCATCTGGGTACTGATACGCATACGACTTCCCTCGGTTATCGAATTGCCAGCAGCGCATCAAACATGCTTGATGCCGTTTGCAGAACCTGCGCGTTAGCCAAGTAGTACTGCTGGTAACGCTGTAAGTTTCCATACTCTTCATCCAGGTTAACCCCGGAAACGGACTGCTGCTGATTGCTAAGCTGGGTAACGACATTGGTTTGCGTGGTGCTGGTAATTTTCAGGCTGGCTGTCTTATTACCCACGTCGCTGACAAGGCTTGCATAGGCATCGTTAAATGATTTATTGCCGCCCACCTTTTTAGCACTCTGCAAATCTAGTAACGCCTGCGCGTTGCGGTTATCGCTGTCGCCAGCATCCGGGTCACCCGCCAGGGCGATTTTACTTTCGTCGCTGATAGCCACGCCCATGTTCACCACGGCGTTTGCCACTGGCTTCACGGTAAAGCTATCGTTTTTCGCCGGTGCGTCAGTTGCATCAGGATCGGGGGTGACATCAACTTTCAGACCGTCAAAATTAAGGCTGACGTTGCCGCTGGCGTCGGTAGCCGTTCCGGCGGGAACGTTGGCGTTATCCGACAGGCGGGTCACCTGCCAGGCAGAGCCGTCATAAACAACTTTATAATCACTGGCCTGCACCGCCGTACTGTCAGTAATGCTGGCAGTAAGCGATGTTTTGGTTGGGTTATTACTGTTGCTCAGCACTGCTGGCTTGCCTACGGTAAAGAAGTCTGTTCCTTTATCGCCGTTAGCGTCGTAGCCCTCAACGTGCTTCTCATTAAATGCGGTAGCGAAAGACTGCGCCAGCTGCCCCAGACGGTTACGCGCGCTATCCAGATCCTGAGAGCGGAAGGTTAATACCCCGCCCAGTGAACCGCTGGTTATCTGACTTTCCGGGATCTCAGTCGTGCCGGAAACTTTATCGACATACGCAACGGTAGTACGTGAAGGATCGGCGCTGGATGACACGGCCGCCAGTTGATTGGCCGTACTGCCCTGGACCAGATTAAGACCGTTGGCGATGGATACGTTGTACGTACCGCCGTCCTGCACGCTGACTTCCACACCCACAATCTGGTTCAGCTCGCTGACCAACTGGTCGCGCTGATCGAGCAGGTCATTTGGCGAAGCCCCTGCCCCTGCGCCTTTCAGGCGTGAAATCTGATCGTTAAGGTTAGCTATCTGCTTCGCGTAGGTATTGATCTGATCGACGCTGCTGCTGATGGACAGGTTTACCTGCTTATCCTGATCGCGAAGATACTGATCGGTCACCTTAAACTGGTTTACCAGACCATCCGCTTTGCCCAGCAGAGCCTGACGGGCAGCCGGGTCTTCGGCATTACTCACCAGCGTCTGCATGCTGGAGAAAAAGTCCTGCATGGTGGTAGCCAGCGAATTAGTGGTGCCGGACAGCATGTCATCAATTTTGGACATCTGCTGATATTGCGTGGTCAGGCCGCTGTTTTGCGTTTGCGCAGCACGCAGCTGGTTGGTGATAAACGCATCGTATTCACGCTGGACGCCGCTCACATACACGCCGTTACCCACGTATCCGCCGGCGCCGAGCGTGCTTTTCGACTGTGCCAGCACTGTTGTCTGACGGGTATAGCCGTCTACGTTATAGTTCGAAATATTATTACTGACGGTGTTCAGTGCCGCCTGAGCAGCACTCAGGCCACTCATGGCACTGTTAATCAGGCTACTGGACATGAAGGTTCCTTAAGCACATATTGTCACGGGTCTGTCGAGTAGTATCGGCAGCCCACCGCAGGACTTGAGTTTAATCAGAACAAATTTGACAGATCGTTGTTATAGGCTTTGGCGACTTTATCGCCCATGGCTTTCATCTGCTGAATCATGCCCGTAAGCTTGCGCGCGTAGTGCGGGTCGGTCGCATAACCGGCGTTTTGCAATGCCTGCGCTCCCTGCTCCGCCGTGCTGGCGTTGGTGACGGCGGCGTAACGCGGATTGCGGGTCAGCATGCCGACATAATCTGAGAGCGCCTCAAGATACGAGCCGTATACGCGGAATTTGGCTTTAACTTTCTTTGACTCGCCGTTTTCGAATTCAGTGGTGGTGATTTCCGTCACCGGCCCCTTCCATCCGGCAGACGCCTTCACGCCAAATATGTTGAAGCTCGGCTCGCCGTTAGCGGTAAGAATTTGTCGTTGTCCCCAGCCGGATTCCAGCGCCGCCTGCGCCAGAATCAGATGGTGAGGAATGCCGCTTTGCTCGCTTGCCAGACGCGCCGGGAGCGAAAGCTGCGCGAGGAAATCTTTGCTGTCGCCGCTAAGCGGTTCTTCATTAGAGGGCGCTTTGGGGATAGCCTGACGCACCATCTGCGTGAGCGTCTGATTCTGGAAGCTGGTCACCGTCGGCAAATCAAACTTCATCGGTACCTTGCCCGCCTCTTCCGACGGGTCGGCATTTTCACCCATCTGCTTGACCATCATGTCCGCAAGCCCCAGCCCTTTGGCGCTGAGCTGCTGTGCGATCTGCTGGTCATAGATGCTGGTATACATGCGTGATTGCTCGCTGCTAAAAATGCCATCTTTCGGCAGCGCCTCACGCATGCTTTTCAGCATCATCTGCACGAACATCCCCTCCACCTGGCGGGCAACCGACTTCATGTTGCCCTTTGGATCCTGTCCTGCCTTCGCTTTCAGCTCGTTAAGAGATGTTGCATCCCACGCGGCACTAGCCAGTGACTGGGTATCGTTGAGCATCAGATGATTTCCACTTTCGCACGCAGGCATCCCGCGCTTTGCATTGATTGCAGAATCGACATCAGCTCCATGGGCGTCGCACCAAGCGTATTGAGCGCACGCACCACGTTGTTCAGGTTGGCGCTGGAGTTCACGCGCTGTAGCGCACCGCCGCTCTGACGTAAATCGATTTGCGTTTGCGGCGTGACCACGGTCTGCCCGCCGCCAAGTGGCGTATCCGGCTGGCTAACCTGGTTTTGACGGTTCACGGTGACGGAAAGATTCCCCTGCGCAATGGCACAGCTATCCAGCGTCACTTCGCGGTTCATCACCACCGAGCCAGTGCGGGAGTTAATAATAACTTTCGCATCCTGCACCGCCACGTTGACTTCAAGATTCTGGATATCCGCCAGCAAACGCACCTGTGAACTGTTGCCGCTCGGGACACGTATCTGAATCGTGCGAGCATCCAGCGCAGAAGCGCTGCCGTAACCACGAGAACTGTTAATGGTGTCGGTGATTTGCTGAGCGAGAGTAAAGTCGTCATCGTTCAGCTGTAAGTTGATAACGTTGCCCTGCCCGAAGGTGCCCGGTAATTCACGCTCGATAACCGCGCCGTTGGAGATGCGCCCACCGTTAAGCTGGTTCACCTGCACGCTGCTTCCCCCTGCGGCCGCACCCGCGCCGCCGACCAGAATGTTACCCTGCGCCAGCGCGTAAACCTGGTTATCCACCCCTTTCATCGGGGTCATCAGCAGCGTACCGCCGCGCAGGCTTTTGGCGTTCCCCATAGAAGAAACGACAACGTCGATATTCTGTCCGGAGCGCGCAAATGCAGGATACTTTGCCGTCACCATAACGGCGGCAACGTTTTTGAGCTGCATATTAGTGCCGGCCGGCACGGTGATCCCCATCTGCGAAAGCATGTTATTCAGGCTTTGCGTGGTGAAAGGCGTTTGCGTTGTCTGGTCGCCGGTCCCATCAAGGCCCACTACCAGACCGTAGCCAATCAGGGAGTTTTCCCGCACGCCCTGCACGCTGGTCAGGTCGCGAATACGTTCGGCCTGGGCAAGTGAAGACATCAGCATCAGCACCGCGAATAAATATTTGATCATGATACCCCTCGCTTACATCGGCGATAAATTAAGGAAGAAGCGCTGCAGCCAACCCATGTTCTGCGCTTCATTGATATAGCCGTTACCGACATATTCGATCCGGGCATCGGCCACCTGGGTGGATGCCACGCTATTGCTGCCGCTAATCGTGCGCGGGTTCACTACGCCTGAGAAACGAATAAATTCGGTGCCCTGATTGATGGCGATTTGTTTTTCGCCCACCACATGCAGGTTGCCGTTAGCCAGCACCTGATCGACCGTTACGGTCAGCGTGCCGCTGAAAGTATTGCTGGCATTCGCACCACCTTTTCCGCTGAAGGTATTGCCGCCTGAGGCATCAATCGCTGCGCGATCGTTACCAAACAGCCCTTCGAGATAACGAGGCGTGACGTCCAGGCCAAAGTTTGTTTTGCCATCGCGGCTGGCATTAGCCGAAGAACTTTTGCTGGCACTGACATTTTCCTGAAGCTGGATAGTCAACGTATCCCCTACGTTACGCGGACGACGATCTTCAAACAGCGGTTGATAACCGTAGTTCACGGGTTGCGCGGTCTGGAAAATAGATCCGTTAATCACGGGCGCAGGTCCGGGCACCGGCTGGGCAGTCGTTGCCCCTTCAACCAGAGGTTTGGTGGGTATCAGGGCGCAGCCGCTTGTTGCCAGCACCAGACACATCACGACAGGACGAAGTACCATAGGTTTTTGCATTGCTTTCATCTTCAGGTCTCAGTAGCCGGCGCGTAAACGCGCCGGCAAACGTCTTACAGTTGCGTCAGTTTTTGCAGCATCTGGTCTGTGGTAGAGACCGCTTTACTGTTGATTTCGTAGGCGCGCTGAACCTGGATCATATTTACCAGTTCCTCAGCGACGTTCACGTTAGAGGTTTCGACGTACCCCTGATACAACAGCCCTGCTCCGTTCAGCCCCGGCGTACTTTCATTCGGCGTACCGGATGACTGGGTTTCGGCATAAAGGTTTTCACCGAGGCTTTCCAGCCCGGTGTCGTTCATAAAGGTGGTCAGGTTAAGCTGGCCTACCTGAACCGGCTGCGCCTGGCCCTGCTGGGTCACGCTCACGATACCGTCACGTCCGACGGTAATCGTCAGGGCGTTAGCCGGAATGGTGATCGCAGGCTGCACCTGGAAACCGCCCGCGGTAACCAACTGGCCATTCTGGTCAACCTGGAAAGATCCGTCACGCGTATAGGCGCTTGAACCATCCGGCAGCTGCACCTGGAAGAAGCCCTGGCCTTTAATCGCCACGTCTTTGCTGTTGCTGGTTTCAGACAGGTTGCCCTGGCTGTGCAAACGCTCGGTCGCCACCGGACGCACCCCGGTACCGATTTGCAGACCGGACGGCAGCGTGGTTTGCTCAGAAGATTGCGCACCCGGCTGACGAATGGTCTGGTAGAGCAGATCTTCAAATACCGCGCGCTGACGCTTAAAACCGTTGGTGGAAACGTTTGCCAGGTTGTTGGCAATCACATCCATATTGGTTTGCTGGGCGTCAAGGCCCGTTTTGGCGATCCATAACGAACTGATCATGTTGAATTCCTGTTAATTACGCGGCAATTGCTTAGCTCATCGACAGCAGCTGGTTAGCACGCTGCTCGTTTTCATCGACGCTTGAGATCATCTTCATCTGCATCTCAAAGCGGCGGGCGTTGGCGATCATGTCGGTCATCGCTTCCACGGGCTTCACGTTGCTGCCTTCCAGCACGCCCGGCATCACTTTGATTGTCGGGTCAGTCTGCAAGGTTGCGCCACGCGCAGCCTGCGCTGTCGGATTCAGACGGAAGAAGCCATCGTCGCCACGAACCACTTCCTGGCCGGTTGCCTTGACTAATTTCAGACGACCAATGGGCGCCACGGTATTAGGCGCATCGCCCGCGTTCAGTGACGAGATCGTCCCATCCGCGGCAATGGTGATTTCAGCGCCTTCAGGAACGGCAATCGGGCCGCCGTCGCCCATCACCGGCTGGCCGTTGATGGTTAGCTGCCCGCCCGGACTCACCTGCATATTCCCGTTGCGGGTATAGGCTTCGGAGCCATCCGCAGTTTGTACCGCCAGCCAGCCGTCTTGCTGCAGGGCGACATCCAGCGGACGCTCGGTGTAATCAAGTTGCCCCTGGCTCATATCCGCCCCGGGCGTCGAGGCGGTGACAAGCGTACGGGTTGGCAGCGATTGACCTTCTACCGGTACCGCGCGCAGGGCATTGAGCTGCGCACGAAAACCCGGTGTGGAGGCGTTTGCCAGGTTGCTGGCCGTCACCGCCTGTTGATTCAGCGTCTGACTTGCCGCGCCCATGGCGGTATAAATTGCATGATCCATTAAGCCATCCTGTCAGATGATTAGCGCAGGTTAACCAGGGTGTTGAGGATCTGATCCTGGGTTTTGATGGTCTGCGCATTCGACTGATAGTTACGCTGCGCGACAATCATGTTCACCAGTTCTTTACTCAGATCGACGTTGGAGGACTCCAGCGCGCCGTTGGTGAGGGAACCGAAGTTGCCTGTACCCGCGGTGCCCAGCAGCGCAACGCCTGAAGAGTTGGTCGCCGCCCAGACGTTGTCGCCCTGCGAAGCCAACCCTTCCGGGTTTGCGAAGTTCGACAGCACGATCTGGCCCAGCACCTGGGTCTGTTCGTTGGAGTAGTTGCCCACTACGGTACCGTCGTCGTTGATCTGATAGCTCACCAGGTCGCCGGGCTTGTAACCGTTCTGGCTGGTCGCCACGATGTTGTTCGAGCCGGTGTTCTGCTGCATAGAGTTCAGGAAGCTGAGATTAAAGGTTGCAGCAGTCGCACCAGGCATCGCATCCGTGGCGAGATTTTCAATTTCGCCGCCGGATTTCAGATCACCGTTCTCAGTAAATACCATTGATGTCTGCTGCGTTGCGGTGCTACCTGCCACGCTGCTGTCCTGGGTGTAAACATCCCAGGTATTTGCAGTCGTTGACTTAACAAAATAAATGTTCATGTCATGGGCGTTGCCCTGGCTGTCATAGACGGTGACGGAACCTTTTTTGTTGTACGACTCGGAATCGGTGGCATCAAACGGGGTTTTCGCCGGAACGCTATCCGTGGAGTTGAGGTTGATCTGCATAGCGGCGCTGGTGGTTGTTTTAGCCGCCATCAGCGTATTTGGCACAGACAGGCCAACCGGGTTTGCGCCCTGCTGGATAGTTGGCGGGGTGCCGGTTGCCGGGTAGCCGGTCAGCTGCATGCCCTGCATGTTGACCAGGTTGCGGTTTTCATCCAGTTTGAACTGGCCGTTACGACTGTAGTACACGGAACCGTTGTCATCGACCAGACGGAAAAAACCGTTCTGGCTGATAGCAACGTCCAGGCCGCGCCCGGTATTGGTGGTGGTGCCGTCGTTAAAGTCCTGGGTAATGCCCGCAACTTTTACGCCCAGGCCCACTTTAGAACCGGCAAACATATCGGCAAAAGAGGCGGTACCGGCTTTAAAGCCATAGGTGGCGGAGTTGGCGATGTTATTGCCAATCACGTCCAGGTTGGTGGCCGCAGCATTCAGGCCGCTGACCGCTTGAGAAAAGGCCATGTCTTACTCCTGCAAAGGTTAAAGGCTTAGATAATTTGCCTGATTTCGTCGAGGGTGGTGGTCCCGTAAGTACCGAGGTCCAGCAAGGTCGAACCGTTAGAGTTGGTTACGCCATTGACCATGGCGAAGTTGAGCGGTTGCGCAACCAACTGCGTGCCGCCATTGCTGGCGTTAATAGCTACGTTGTAGGCTCCGTCCGGCGCGGTCGTACCGTCGGTCATGCTGCCATCCCAGGTAAAGGTATGGACGCCTGCGGTCAAACTGCCGATATCAATAGTGCGTACAACTTTACCGCTGCTGTCCGTGATGGTGGCCGTAACTTTATCGGCAGCCTGCTGCAGCTCAACGCCAAACGGCGTGGTCGCTTCATTGCCTGCCAAAATTTTGCTGCCGGGGATCATCACGCCGTGATCGATCAGCGCGCTGGCCTGCAGCTGCTGATTATTCGTCAATTGACCAGAAACCGAGCCCAGCGTGGTATTGAGTTTTTCGATACCGCTAACCGTACTGATCTGCGCAAGCTGCGTAGTCAGTTCGTTGTTTTCCATCGGATTGGTGGGATCCTGGTTTTTAAGCTGCGCAACCAGCAGGGTCAGAAAACTCCCCTGCAGATCGGAGGCGCTGCTCCCCGTCAGACTGCTGCTGCCGGATGTGCTGCTGGTGTTGCTGGCACTACTTACAGTGGTGTCGTTCACATTAACCGCGATAGACATGAGTCACTCCTTTATTGACCGAGAGTCAGGGTTTTCAACATCATGCTTTTCACGGTGTTGAGCACTTCCACGTTGGCCTGATAGCTGCGTGAGGCGGACATGCTGTTTACCATCTCCCCCACTACATCCACGTTCGGCATCCGCACATAACCCTTTGCATCCGCCAGCGGATTGCCTGGCTGATACACCAATTTGTCAGGGTCCTGGCTTTCCACCACTTCGCTGACTTTTACGCCGCCGGTTTCCGCCCCGGGTGCGGCATCAACCTGAAAAACAACCTGCTTTGCGCGATACGGCTGACCGTCTGGCCCGGTCGCGCTGTCGGCGTTTGCCAGGTTACTGGCCGCGACGTTCAGACGTTTGGACTGCGCTGTCATTGCCGAACCGGCGATATCAAAAATGTTCAGTAACGCCATGATTAATTACCCTGTTGCAGCACGGACATCATGCCTTTGATTTGCCCGCCCAGAACCTGCAGGTCGGACTGATATTTCAGGCTGTTATCCGCAAATTGCGTACGTTCTCTGTCCATATCAACGGTATTGCCGTCCATCGATGGCTGATCGGGAACACGGTAGAGAAGATCCATCTGCGGAACTGATTGGGTTTGCGCCGGAATGTGGCGGGAAGAGGTCAACGCCAGCGCCACGCCGCTGCCTTCTGCGCGCCCACGATCCATCACTTTTTTCATTTCGCTGGCAAAATCGATATCGCGCGCCTGAAAACCAGGCGTGTCCGCATTGGCGATATTTGCTGCCAGAATCTCCTGACGCTGGGCACGCAAATTAAGCGCTTCCTGCTGAAATCGCAGCGCAGCGTCCAGTTTGTCGAGCATGTTCCCTCCGCATAATTAGGATTTGTCCGACAGCTTACGGCCCCTTACGCGTGCGTTATCGACGGAATAAACACAAAATGCATCGCTATTTGTCGCCTTGATCAATTCCGCCAGCGGTTAAAATCACTGCAACCTGAACAAGGAGAAGCGTCATGAAGAGTCTGAAAATCTGGGGCGGCATCGCAATATTGCTGGCTTCACATCTGGCAAACGCAAGCCGGCTTGATGTGCCATTAACCCAGTTTTTCCAACAGCGTCTGGCGGGGATAAGTGATGAGGTGTCGGTGACGGTGAAAACCTCTGATGCTCAGCTGCCTGCCTGCCCGCTGCCCGACTTCGTGATGCCAAATAATGGCCGGATGTGGGGTAACCTGAGCATTCAGGCCCGCTGCGGGAACGATAAGCGCTATATTCAGGTTGCTGTCGTCGCCTTCGGGGATTATGTTGTCGCAGCCCAGGCTTTAGCACGCGGCACCATGCTTAACGAAAACAATGTGCAAATGAAGCGCGGGCGTCTGGATCAGCTCCCCCCGCGTGCCATGCTAAACATTAACCAGGCAAACAATGCGGTGACGTTAAGAGACTTTGCGCCGGGCCAGCCGATTATGCTGTCGATGGTGCGCCAGTCCTGGCGGGTGAAAGCCGGTCAGCGCGTGCAGGTGGTGGCGGCAGGCGAAGGCTTTAGCGTTAATGGTGAAGGCCAGGCATTGAATAATGCGGCTGTCGCGCAAAATGCTCGCGTGCGCATGTCCTCAGGGCAGATAGTGAGCGGCACGGTGGATGCTGATGGGAATATTCTGATTAGCCTATAATCTTTTTAAAGATTCTGCGGCGGCTGCCGATAAATAGTTAACAATGATTTTGACAGGCTCCCCGCCGTGAGCCCCCTCGATGAGGATAAAAAATGAGCATTGACCGAACGTCGCCCTTAAAACCGGTAAGTACCGTTCAACCGCGCGAAACTACCGATACCCAGGCACAAAAAAACCGTCTGGAAAAAAGCCCGACGGCCAAAAGCACCAGCGTCACGTTAAGCGATGCACAAGCTAAGCTGATGCAGCCTGGCACCAGCGACATTAATATGGAACGAGTGGAAGCGCTGAAGACAGCCATCCGTAACGGTGAGCTGAAAATGGATACCGGCAAAATCGCCGATGCGCTGATCCAGGAAGCCCAGGGCTATTTACAGAGTAAATAATTGCATGAGTCGTCTGTTAGAAGTGCTGGATCAAATGACTGCGGTGCTCAATTCACTCAAAGAAGTGATGGACGCTGAGCAGCAACAATTGTCTGCAGGCCACGTAAACGGCAGCGCATTACAACGCGTTACTGAAGATAAAAGCTCGCTGCTGGCGACGCTTGATTATCTTGAACAGCAACGGCGCGAACTGCAAAACCCAGAGGCAACCTCCGGCACGGATGTCAGCCAACGCTGGCAGACGATTACTCAAAAAACGCAGCACTTGCGCGATATTAACCAACATAACGGCTGGCTGTTAGAAGATCAGCTGGCGCGTAATGAGCAAGCACTTGCCGTACTTAAGCCACACCAGGAACCCAATCTTTATGGGGCTGATGGACAAACCACGACGGTGAATCGTGGCACTAATAAAAAAATAAAAATTTAACCCATTCCGCCGAAGCGCAGCGCCGTTTATTTGAGCGTTGCGGTTTTTCAGACAGCGGATTTTGCACTACAAAATACCCTCACCCTTTTCGGGTGAGGGTATTTTGTTATGAACAATGCGGCCGGATCTCCATAAGCGCTCCGGCCTGCAGGTGCTTCTTATCGGGGCAGCGCTTTGAGGATCTTCATGGTCGCATCCACGTCAATTTCATCTTCAGAGAAGATATGCGTGGTGCCCTGGAAGGTAGTGAGCGCAAGCTTCTTAAGCTGGCGCATCTCACCGGCTTTCTTCTCTTGTTTCGGACGAATGCTGTTCATCAGCAAACCGACCGACAGCACGGCGTTTTCTTTATCCACCTTCGCGTCCGCAGGCACCTCTTCGCTATACACCAGGAAAGATTTGATGGAGGTAATTTTAATCCGTTCCCCGGCAATAAAGATGTATTTGCTTTCCGGCTCCACCTTCACCGCATACGCCGACAGGCCTTTATTATTGGTGGTGGGCTCAAAGGTCACCACAGCATCTTTTTTGATTAGCTCAGGATTGGCGACTTTAATCACGTGAAAATAACGGTTATCGCCGTTTTCATCTTTGATAAAACCAAAACCTTTTTCTTCAAACCAGGTTGTGATTGTCCCGTTCATCGCTTTACCGCCTAATTAATCGTTCATATGCCAAATTTTGCAGCGCGCAGTTTAATGCAGAACGCGCGCGCCGACCATGCCTTTGATGCATAGCCGACACCACAATTATAGGGTGCGACGGGCGAAATCTTTGACTTTAAAGCCCAGCACCATCAGCGTGGCAAAATACGCCACTATTCCAGCAACGACCACGGCCATCAAACGCGCCAGGCGATAGGCCATGTTACCGATGTCCCACGCGGGCATGATGTGCATCATACCCAGCAGTACCGCTGTCATAACGATTACCGCAGCGAACAGACGCCACAGGAAGGCGGCCCAGCCCGGCTGAGGCTGGAAGATATCCTGCTTGCGCAGCTGCCAGTACAGCAGGCTGGCATTAATGCAGGCGGCCAGACCAATCGACAGCGACAGGCCGGCATGCTTTAACGGCCCGATAAATGCCAGGTTCATCAGCTGCGTAAGGATTAGCGTGACAATCGCGATTTTAACCGGCGTTTTAATATCCTGGCGCGAGTAGAAACCGGGCGCCAGAACCTTCACGACAATTAGCCCCATCAGCCCGACGGAATAAGCCACCAGCGCACGCTGCGTCATGGCGGCGTCAAAGTCGGTAAATTTGCCGTACTGAAACAATGAAACGGTGAGCGGTTTTGCAAGCACGCCCAGGGCCACCGCGCTCGGCAACGCCAGCAGAAAACACAGGCGTAAGCCCCAGTCCATCAGACGCGAATATTCATCATGGTTGCCGCTGGCGAAACTTTT
>DALYUA010000042.1:0-13125 GCA_031993245.1 Buttiauxella sp.
GCGCTTGCATGGCATGCAAGAGGTCAGCGGTTCGATCCCGCTTAGCTCCACCAAAATTTAAAACCCTCGCCGGTTGGCGGGGGTTTTTTGCATTCTCTTTGCCCGACAGCGTTACGCTTAAAGCCGGGCGTAACTCCAATGAAGCCTCGCAAATTAAGCATGAGCTATATGCGCTACGTGCAATTCGGGTGCTCTTTCCGCTAGCGGGTGACGCGAGGGATATAGCTGCGGATACCCAGGCACAAATCAACCTCGACCGCTTTAAAACAATAAACGATCGCTACGGGCACCGGGCAGGTGACAGCGTGCTTGCTCACATCGCCGATCTTAAGCAACGGCAGCGTATTAACCATCACCGCATCTTTCGGCGTGGCAGCGTATCCGTCTTCTTCGCTGGAACAAATGCAGTCGTTAGCTGACGAGCGGCTGTACCGGGCAAAATCAGGTTTGTGCGGACGGTGAGGAAGAAACGCAGGCATAAAAAAACCGGAGCATAAATGCTCCGGTTTTTCTTTAAGGGCAGCGTTTAGAGGAACAGCGCTGCGATAGACGCGGACAGGATGCTCACAAGCGTAGAGCCGTAAACCAGTTTCAGGCCGAAGCGAGAAACCACGTTACCCTGTTCTTCATTCAGGCCTTTAATCGCACCGGCGATAATCCCGATAGAAGAGAAGTTAGCAAAGGAGACCAGGAACACGGACAGAATGCCTTCAGCACGTGGAGACATGCTGTGAGCAAGTTTCTGCAGATCCATCATCGCCACGAACTCATTAGACACCAGCTTGGTCGCCATAATACTGCCAACCTGCAGCGCTTCGTGAGCAGGCACGCCCATCACCCATGCTATTGGATAGAAGATGTAGCCCAGAATGCCCTGGAAGGAGATACCGAATACCGCAGCAAACAGAGCGTTCAGCGCAGAAATCAAGGCAATGAAACCAATCAGCATCGCAGCGACGATAATCGCCACTTTAAAGCCTGCCAGAATGTATTCGCCCAGCATTTCGAAGAAGCTTTGACCTTCGTGCAAATTAGACATCTGCAGGTTTTCTTCGCTTTCATCAACGCGATACGGGTTAATCAGCGACAGTACGATAAAGGTACTGAACATGTTCAATACCAGCGCCGCCACAACATATTTCGGATCGAGCATGGTCATGTAGGCGCCGACAATCGACATGGACACGGTAGACATGGCCGTTGCAGCCATGGTGTACATGCGGTTGCGCGACATCTTGCCGAGAATATCCTTATAGGCGATAAAGTTTTCTGACTGTCCCAGAATCAGCGAGCTTACGGCGTTAAAGGATTCCAGTTTACCCATACCGTTCACTTTAGACAGAAGGGTACCGATAAAGCGGATAACGATCGGCAAGACACGGATGTGCTGCAAAATCCCGATCAGCGCAGAGATAAAGACGATAGGGCAGAGAACTTTCAGGAAGAAGAAGGCAAGTCCTTCGTCATTCATCTTGCCGAATACAAAGTTTGTCCCTTCATTAGCAAATGCCAGCAGTTTCTCGAACATTTCTGAGAAACCACGCACGAAGCCGAGGCCAATCTCAGAGTTCAGGAAGAACCATGCAAGCAACATCTCAATCACTAATAATTGGATCACAAAGCGAATACGGATTTGCTTGCGGTTAGGACTCACCAGCAAAGCAAGCAGCGCAACCACTGCAAGCGCTAAAACAAAGTGCAGAACGCGGGACATATTTGCTCCAAATATGAGGCAGGTTTAATTTCGTTGCACATTCTATGAAACAAGCAATAAGAAAACGAGAGCAATCGCACACTATTGTGATGACATGTGACGGATAGCAAAATTAGTGATCAAACATACAATTCTGCTATGTTAAGTAAAGAAGCTAAAAGTTGCGTCAGCGCACATAATTACTAATATACAGAATCGTTGTTGCCGTTTCGTTAACGAGCAGCCGGGCATTCGCCTTCCCGCCATTGTTTTCAGCTATCAGAGAAATCCAGATAGGCTTTACTAATGATCTTGATAATCATTCTCATTTTGATAGCATGAAACATAGCAAAGGCTATATCTCAGAGGCAGATGATGACAAACAGTCGTGTTGATAATCGCAGTGGACGAACGGCACGAAGGATGCGACTGGCGTTAATGGGGCCGGCATTTATCGCCGCCATTGGCTACATTGACCCGGGTAATTTCGCCACCAATATCCAGGCCGGGGCCAGCTTCGGCTATAAGCTGCTGTGGGTGGTCGTCTGGGCGAACCTGATGGCGATGATGATTCAGATATTGTCCGCCAAACTGGGTATCGCAACGGGCAAAAATCTTGCCGAACATATTCGCGACCACTATCCACGCCCGGTTGTCTGGCTGTACTGGATACAGGCGGAAATCATCGCGATGGCGACGGACCTCGCCGAGTTCATCGGTGCGGCTATCGGTTTTAAGCTGATCCTGGGGGTATCGCTGCTGCAGGGTGCGGTGCTTACAGGTATAGCCACCTTCCTGATCCTCATGCTGCAGCGTCGCGGCCAAAAACCGCTTGAGAAAGCGATCGGCGGGCTTTTGCTGTTCGTGGCCGCAGCCTATATCGTTGAACTTATTTTCTCGCAGCCTGATTTTATTGCGCTGGGAAAAGGAATGCTGATCCCGACCCTGCCAACCAGCGAAGCCGTTTTCCTCGCCGCTGGGGTGCTCGGCGCGACTATCATGCCGCATGTTATTTATCTGCATTCCTCGCTGACTCAGAATATGCACGACGGCAACCGCGCGGAGCGATATTCCGCCACTAAATGGGATGTAGCCATTGCCATGACCATCGCAGGATTTGTAAATCTGGCGATGATGGCAACCGCGGCAGCGGCGTTCCATTTCTCAGGAAATACCGGCGTTGCCGATCTGGACCAGGCCTATTTGACCCTTGAGCCGTTGCTCAGTCATGCGGCGGCCACGATATTTGGGCTGAGCCTGGTTGCGGCCGGTCTTTCATCAACCGTCGTCGGTACGCTGGCCGGGCAGGTGGTGATGCAGGGCTTCGTGCGCTTTTACATTCCGCTCTGGGTGCGCCGCTCAGTGACTATGGCACCCTCTTTTATTGTGATCCTGATGGGCCTCGACCCAACCCGCATTCTGGTGATGAGTCAGGTCTTTCTCAGCTTTGGTATTGCGCTGGCGCTGGTTCCGCTACTGATTTTCACCAGCGACAAAAAACTCATGGGCGAGCTGGTAAACACCAGACTGGTCAGGCAGCTTGGCTGGGCGATTGTGGCGCTGGTGGTGGTGCTGAATCTGTGGCTGCTTGTTGGCACCTTATTAGGGCTATAAAAAAACCTCTCCCGGTTGGGAGAGGTCAGAAGCTTGCTTAGTGATGGTGTCTGTGACCGTGTCCACGGCCGCGACGGTCGTCCCGATCGTGCCAGCCTTCGCGATAACCTTTTTCGTAGCTGCTGCGTCCGCGATCCCAGCCGCGGTGACGATGCCAGCCCCGATCGCGCCATTCATAATTTCGGTGCCAGTAACCACGGTCGCGCCAGTCGCGCCCGTCCCAGTAGTTACCGCGATAATCCTGATCGCCAATATTTAACTTTACCGACGGTATCAGGGTGATTTCGCCCGCATTCGCGACCAGCGGGACAGACGCCAGTAATGCAATCGCAAGAATCAGTGACCTGAACATACTCTCTCCTTAGTACGGATAACCGCATGGCGGTCTGTTAACGCAATATTAAATGCTGGTAAACAAACGTTTCATCGCCACAACTCTGAAATCACCGCAGAGAGCACTTTTTGCTAATTCAGGCGGTTTTATTACCGCCTTCAGGTAAGCGGTTACACCAGCACGGCTTCAATCTCCGCCTGTTCGGCAGCGCTGAAATGGCGGTTTGCCAGCATGCCAACCGCATCGTCTATCTGGCTGATTTTACTTGCGCCAATCAGGACGGACGTCACTTTGTCATCGCGAAGCACCCAGGCCAGCGCCATTTGCGATAGTTTCTGCCCACGACGTTCGGCAAGCGCATTCAGTTTGCGGACCTTCGCCAGCTTCTCTTCGGTTAACTGATCGGGATTGAGAAAACGGCTACCGCTTGCCGCGCGGGAATCCGCAGGTATGCCGTTGAGATAACGGTCGGTAAGCTGTCCGCCCGCCAGAGGCGAGAAGGCGATGCTGCCCACGCCTTTTTCCTGCAGCACGTCCAGCAGGCCATCTTCAGGCCCGCGTTCAAACATTGAATACTTAGGCTGGTGGATAAGACAAGGCGTGCCGAGATCGTTAAGCATATCAATCGCCTGGCGTGCAAGATCCGCAGGATAATTAGACAGTCCCACATAAAGCGCTTTGCCCTGACGGACGACATGATCCAGCGCCCGCATTGTCTCTTCAAGCGGCGTTTCCGGATCCGGGCGGTGATGATAGAAGATATCAACGTATTCCAGGCCCATGCGTTTCAGGCTCTGATTTAGGCTGGCTATCAGGTACTTGCGTGAGCCCCAGTCGCCGTAGGGGCCATCCCACATGGTATAGCCAGCTTTAGACGAGATAATCAGCTCATCGCGGTATGGCAAAAAATCTTCACGCAAAATTCGCCCAAAGTTCTCTTCCGCAGAACCCGGAGGCGGGCCGTAATTATTCGCCAAATCCAGGTGGGTAATACCCACATCAAAAGCGCGACGCAACAACTGGCGGCTGTTGTCGATGAGGGTGGTATCGCCAAAGTTATGCCACAGCCCAAGTGAAATAGCAGGAAGCTTCAGCCCGCTGCGGCCGCAACGACGATATTCCATTGATTCATAACGGGAAGGATGTGCCTGATAGACCATTTTGTTACCCTTGTCAGTGAATTCTCGCTTTAGTGTATACGTTTACACAGCGCGCGTGGCCCTCAGACTACACCTCGTTTGCTGTAAATCCTGCTTTCCAGCACTTAATAGCGGCATAACCTCGACACCGATCACAGATGCCCAATACTCACAGCAGACCCTCCGAGAAGGAACATACCATGCGCTACCGTGTTGCGGACTATCTCCTTGAGCGCCTGAGCGAATGCGGGATTGCTCACCTGTTTGGTGTACCCGGTGACTACAACTTACAATTTTTGGACAGTGTTATTGAACATCCGACGCTCGCCTGGGTTGGATGCGCCAACGAACTCAACGCGGCTTACGCCGCAGATGGTTACGCCCGCTGTAACGGCGCCGCCGCTTTGCTGACTACTTTTGGCGTGGGTGAACTTAGCGCCATTAACGGTATCGCGGGGAGCTACGCAGAATACCTGCCTGTTATACATGTCGTTGGCGCGCCTTGCCTGCCGGCTCAGCAGCGTGGCGAGCTTATGCATCACACACTGGGCGATGGGGATTTCCAGCATTTCGCGCGAATGGCGAAAGAGGTGACCGTGGCGCAGGCCGCGCTTACGCCAGAGAATGCCTGCTATGAAATAGATCGCGTGCTGCGCGAATCCCTCAGCAAAAGCCGTCCTGGCTATTTGCTCTTGCCGAGCGACGTTGCCCAGGCATCCGCCACAAAGCCTGCTCATCCCTTAGTCATTACTCCCTGTTCTGCCGACAGCGCCGTGCTGGACGACTTTCGTAAGCTGGCTCAGGCAAAACTTTCCGAAAGCCGCAGCGTAGCCCTGCTGGCTGATTTTCTGGCGCTGCGTTACGCGCAGCAAAAGGCGCTCCAGCAGTGGATGGATGACACGCCGCTTGTGCATGCAACTCTGCTGATGGGCAAAGGGCTGTTTGATGAAGGGCAGCAGGGATTTATCGGTACCTACAGCGGCGCGGCGAGTGAAGAGGGGATTAAAACAGCTATTGAGAATGCTGAGCTGGTTATCTGCGTCGGCGTAAAATTTACCGATACCATCACCGCAGGATTTACTCAGCAACTCACGACCCGGCAAACGATAGACATACAGCCTGACGCGACGCGAATTGGCGATCGCTGGTTCAGCGGATTGCCGATGTCTCAGGCCGTTGAGGTGCTGCATCAGCTTTGTAAACGTCAGGTTTCCCACTGGCCGGTTCCTCATCAAAAACCACCGGCGCTGCCAGCTTGCGAGAGTGGAATATTGGACCAGCATGCGCTCTGGCAGGCTGTACAGCATTTCCTGCAACCGGGCGACATTGTGCTGGCGGATCAGGGCACGGCGGCATTCGGCGCGGCAACGCTTACGCTGCCCGCTGGCACCACTTTTATCGCCCAGCCGCTTTGGGGGTCGATAGGCTACACGCTTCCCGCCGCTTTTGGCGCGCAAACGGCCTGCCCTCATCGCCGCGTGGTGCTGCTTATTGGTGACGGCTCCGCCCAGCTCACCATTCAGGAACTGGGATCGATGCTGCGGGATGAACAAAAGCCGGTGATTTTCCTGCTCAATAACGAGGGTTACACGGTGGAAAGGGCGATTCACGGTGCGAAGCAGCGCTATAACGATATTGCGCCATGGAACTGGACGCAGCTGCCGCAGGCGATGCAGCTACACTGTCAGGCGCAATGTTGGCGGGTAACGGAAACGGTGCAGCTTGAAGAAGTGATGCATAGAGCGGCGAAAGCCCAACGGCTCACGCTTATCGAAGTCGTTCTCCCCGTGCAGGATATTCCCGAACTGCTTCAGGCGGTGACCGCTTCACTCGCCAGGCGCAATTCGGGTGAAAACTAATGCCGGCTTTTATCCACCATCATCACCGGCTTGCCCGCCAGTAGCAGCCAGGCCGGTAGCATGACGATGCACAGCAGCGGCAGCAGCTTGATATCCGGCACCACGGCCATCGCCATAAACAGGCTCAGCCAGCCGTCACGCGTCACTACCAGCACCATGCCAAGGATGGCGCACGATAGCGTGATTGCTGCCGGAACGGCCTCAACGTGCTGATGCAGCATCATCCCCAGCGCAACGCCTGCGAAGACTACCGGGAAAATGCGTCCGCCGCGGAACCCGCTGGCGGAGGCAACCACCAGCGCCGCGAGTTTCACCACCGCGAACATCAGCAAAGCGGCGACCGTATTGTCCCGGGAAAGCGCAAGCTGACGCATCTCATCCAATCCTTTAAACAGCGTTATTTCTCCGCCAATAATGCCCAGCAGGCCAAGCAAAAATCCGCCTGCGCCCAGGATCAGCACCGGGTGTCTGAGCTTGTGCATCAGACGGTGCGCCCGGGGTAAGCACCACACGGCGACCATGCCAAGCGCGATGGCGATAGCAGCCACAACCGCTCCGCTGAATATATCCACCAGGCGCAATTCAGGATACTGCGCTACCGGCAGCGAGAAATTGGGATGGAAGAACAGATCCGTGGTCAGTGCGCCAGCGGCGGCGGCCATGAGCGGAGCAAATAATCTGTCCCACATTGGCACGTCATTATTGCCGTTCAGCGTCTGTGAGAAAATAAGCGCGGCCGCGACGGGAGTGCCAAACAGCGCGCCGATTGTCCCGGCAGCGGCGAGGATCGTCCAGTCCAGCGCGCCCACGCGAGGAAACAGACGCGCGCCGATGGCGACGGCCAGCGCGATATTCACAGTCATAATCGGATGTTCAGGCCCCAGGCTGACACCGCCCGCCAGGCCAATGATCAACGCAAGGATCAGACCCGGTAGCGCCATCACTGAAACAGGCGCGCCAATTAACGGTTCCGTTGCCGGATCGGGCCCCGCATGGCCGGGCATATAGCGAATCACCAGCCCGACGGCGATCCCCGTAAGCGTGAGTATCAGCACTATCCATAGCGGAGCGTTCAGATCCAGACCAAAGCGTGCAGGAAGATTTACCCACAGATAGTTTTGCAAAACTGCGGCGGTTTTTATCACCACAATCAATATCAGGCTGGAAAAGACGCCGATAACCAGGGCTGGAAGAGAGAGAACCAGCATGGTTCTGGCTCGCGGATGGAGCATGAGAGTTCCTTAATCTGAAGAGTTAAGCGCACGGTTAGCCATTTTTACAGCCTGCCAGAGAAGCGACAAATCCGCACGGCAAAAGAAGCTGAAACGGTCAAGCTATTCTGTGACGCAGCTCATAATTGCGGGGCATTTATCAGAGGGGCGTTGTTGTTTTGGCGCTCTTTTTTTACAGTGTCGCCAGAACTTATTCTGACTTTAGCGGAGCAGTTGAAGAATGACAAAATATGCTTTGGTGGGAGATGTTGGCGGCACCAACGCGCGTCTGGCACTGTGTAACGTTGAAAATGGTGATATCACCCAGGCGAAAACCTACTCCGGCCTCGATTTTCCGAGCCTGGAAGCGGTGGTGGTGCATTATCTCAAAGAACACAACGCAGCCGTAACGGATGGCTGTATTGCTATCGCATGCCCGATAACCGGCGACTGGGTGGCGATGACCAATCACACCTGGCAATTTTCCATTGCCGAAATGAAAAAGAATCTCGGCTTCGAACATCTGGAAATTATTAACGACTTTACCGCAGCCTCCATGGCCATTCCGATGATCAAAAGCGAGCATCTAATCAAATTCGGCGGCAGCGAACCGGTGGAAGGTAAACCGATAGCTATTTATGGCGCAGGGACGGGGCTTGGCGTCGCGCATCTGGTCCACGTAAACAGACGCTGGATAAGCCTGCCGGGCGAGGGTGGTCACGTTGATTTTGCGCCAAACAGCGAAGAAGAAGGCATCATTCTCGAAGAGCTGCGCGGTGAAATTGGCCACGTTTCGGCAGAGCGCGTGCTGTCAGGGCCGGGCCTGGTCAACCTGTACCGCGCGATTGTGAAATCAGACGGCCGTGAGCCGGAAAACTACGAACCAAAAGATATTACCGAACACGCGCTGGCAGATAGCTGCACCGACTGTAAGCGCGCGCTTTCGCTGTTTTGCGTGATAATGGGGCGCTTCGGCGGCAACCTGGCGTTAACGCTCGGCTGCTTTGGCGGTGTTTATATCGCAGGCGGCATTGTGCCGCGCTTCCTGGAATTCTTTAAAGCCTCGGGTTTCCGTGGCGGCTTTGAAGACAAAGGGCGCTTCAAAGATTACGTTAAAGACATTCCGGTTTACCTGATTGTTCACGATCAGCCAGGGCTGCTGGGCGCGGGCGCGCATCTGCGTCAGACGCTGGGGCAAATTCTGTAACCCTTTCGGGCGCATAGTTATGCGCCCGTTCCCGCTCTTCTACAGCCGCATCAGCTGGCGAAACTCTTTTACTTTGCTGCGGCTTACCGGCACCTGAAAATCCAGATCCCGCAGGCGCAGAATGTAGGTATTGTTAAACCACGGCTCGATCTCGCGGATCTTGCTCAGGTTCACGCAGTAAGAGCGGTGGCAACGGAAAAAATGGCTTTCCGGCAGGCGACTGCAAAACTCTGTAATATTCATCGGCATCACGTAAGCTTCGCGCCGCGTATATACAAAGGTCATTTTTTCGTGCGCTTCGGCGTAATAGATATCGTTGATATCCGTCACGATGATGCGTTCATCCTTCATTAGATTAATGGTGACGTTTTCACGGCTGCTCTGGCCCGTTGCGTGGGGCGCGGTTTGCTGCTGCCACGCGCTCTCCAGCTTTTGCAGCATGCCGATAATGCGCGACTCCTGCCAGGGTTTCAGGATGTAGTCGAAAGCTTCCAGCTCAAAAGCCTCAACCGCGTGCTCTTTCCAGGCGGTGATAAACACGATAAACGGCTTATGGGCAAATTTGCTGATGTTCTGCGCCAGCAGCACGCCATCAAGGGAAGGGATGTTGATGTCGAGAAAAATAGCGTCCACTTCGTGATGCTGAAGATATTTCAGCACGTCCAGGCCATCGTCAAAAGTAGCCACGATATCCATCTGCGAATGCTCTTTAATCAGCCAGTTCAGCTCCTGCTGGGCCAGCACTTCGTCTTCTACTATGATGACTTTCATGCTTTTTCTCCTTCCAGCGGCAGCAGACCCGAGGGCATAACATTCACCGCGTGAGGCACGTAAAATGCAATCTCGGTGCCCGGCTCCAGGCGGCGAATATGTAACCCTTCTCCGTAGAGTAATTTCACCCGGTGATGCACATTTAACAGACCAATTTTATTCCCCGGCATCTCGTTGGCCTTCACGCGTGCAACTACCTGCGGATCGATGCCGTTCCCCGTATCTCTTACCGCTATGCGTACCCGGTTACCGCTTTCTTCCACGCTTATGGTAACGACGCCTTTGCCTTTGCAGGGCTGAATACCGTGCACGATTGCGTTTTCTACCAGCGGCTGGATCAGCAGGCTTGGGATCAGGCAGTTTACATCCTCATCAATGTGATAAATCACCGTCAGCTTATCGCCAAAGCGCGCCTGCTCGATGGCGATGTAATCTTTAATCTGATAAAGCTCTTTTTTAATGTCGATCTGCTCGTCGTCTTTCAGCTCGATGTTGTAGCGAAGGTAGCGCGATAAGTTAAAGATCAGCTGCCTGGCGGTGTCCGGATTAAGACGAATCGACGACGAAATGGCGTTCAGCGCGTTAAACAAAAAATGAGGGTTGATCTTACTTTGCAGCGCCCGCAGCTCGGCCCTGTTCGCCATTTCGCGAAGCTGCTCGGCGCGTGAAACTTCAAGCTGCGTTGAGATGATCTGCGACAGGCCGACCGCCATCTCCTGAAGAGTGGAAGTTATCTGGTGCGCGTGACGATAGTAGATTTTCAGCGTGCCGGTCACCACGCCTTTTTCCCACAGCGGAATGATGATTAGCGAGTGAATTTCCGGCGTGCGGTACGCCTCGTCGTCATTACGAATAATGATTTTGCCGTCGCGCAGCGCCTGCTGGGTTCGCGGGCTGATGCCAACATCGTTTTGTTTATAGTTTTTTTCGCCAACGCCAACGTAGGCCAGCACTTTGTCGATGTTGGTAATGGCGACCGCGTCGGCGTTAATATCCTGACGGATGATGTCGCAGACCTGGCGCAAAGACTCGCTGTTGACCTTACGAAACAAGGGCAGGGTTTTGTTGGCGATATCCAGCGCAAGCTTTGCCTGTCGCGCAGCGCTTGCCTCTTTTTCGCCCTCGACGCTTTGTACCAGCAACACGATAAAACCGATGGAGACCGTACCGAGGATCATCGGAATACCGATCTTCGACACAATATCCCAGCCTAATGCGATAGACGGCGCCCACAGCACCACCAGAATCATGGTCATGGTTTCGCACAGCATGCCGGCCACAATACCCACGCGCCAGTGCTGCTGTTTAGGGATTTTGCGGTTGATCCAGCCGGAGATAAAACCGGCGGTAATGCTGGTGATAAAGCATGGAATGGCGGTAATGCCGCCGATATCAATTAAGTAACGGTGCGTGCCGGCAATCAGGCCGGTAATAATGCCTACCCACGGCCCGAATAAAATACCACCTGACATTACCGCGATAATGCGCACGTTAACCAGTGAACCTTCAACGTGTACCCCGGACCAGGTGCTGAAAAGGGCAAGCAGAGAAAAAATGGCGGTAACGGCCAGCAGCTCTTTGGGCGTATGGGCATTTTTATGCAGCAGCTCGCGGAACAGACGGATGCGGATCAGGAAGAAGAGACAAATAAGCATCAACGCCGCCCGGTCAAAAACCGCCAGCAGCATAGTAAAGATTTCGTGCACGGGTTACTCGCATGCCTGAGGGGAGAGAAGTAATGATAAGGAAATTCTGGTGGGGATGCTACAAGCGGGCACGGCCCTGACCCTCTCCTTTGAGGAAGAGGGGCAGGGCGAGGAGAAGAGCTTATTTGCCGCCCAGTTGCTCCAGCCCTGCGGCAGTCAGATCTGCAGGCGTGGCGCGTCCGGTGAAATCAACTTCAAAATCGTCAGCCGCGAAGTCCGGCGGAGACTTGCCTTCTACAAACGCAGGCCACTGGCGTTCAAGGTAAGCGGCATTTTTCTCACACCAGGGGGCGGCGGCGATATACATCACGTTGCTGTCGAACTCGCCAAGATGCTCGTTCTCTACCGAGTGAATCACATCGCAGTGCCAGAAGACCGTATCGCCCGCTTCCATATCGGGAATTGAGGAAATCCCTGTCAATAAAAGGGGATGCCATTGCTCGTTAATGGAAAGCGCGCGTCCTGGTTTGGCTTCGCACAGCGACTCTTCCGGCACATCATCCTGTAGCGCACGCAGCAGAATATAGGCCATGGCGTTGGCAATCGGCAGCAGGTTTAACGTGCCGCCGTGCTTACGCTGCGGGCTAAGCGCCGTCCAGCCCTGGAAAGTGCGGAACATAGAGCAAACCGCCGGAGAAGGAAACTCGCGCACTTCCGTGCGGCCTTCCGCTGCAAACGGGTTATAGCTTTGCCAGTCGCCGGAAAAAACGTGGCGATAAACGTGGCGGAAATTCTCATCCAGCCAGCGCTCTACCGAGCCGCCATCCACGTGGGGAGAAAGCCCCAGAGACGTTGAGCGAGGCGGGCGGCGACGTGTACGGTCGGCGTAACTGACCACGCGATCGGCGTCAAAATGCTGCTTGCCGGAGCTGCGCGTTTCCCACAAATTATTGAGGAAAACCTGCACCGCTTTCATGCGTTCGTGCTGGCGCGCTTCAACCTGCGGCTTAGACCAGTAAATACCGTAAATCTGCGGTTTGCTGGCGGCAAGCGTGCCGAAATAGTTATCTTCTGCCGCGTTCTTCAGTTTCTCAACGAAATCGTTCCGCTCGAGATAATCGCCGATCTCCTCGTTCCAGGCACGGGCCTGTGATTGCGGAAAAACGCCTTTTACGGTACAGCATCCGCGCTGGCGGATAAGCGCTTTTTGCTGTTCGCTTACGCGATGCTGAACGATGTCGTCGGCATGAATCTGCGGGACGGGGTTTTCGCCGCGCTCTTGTTCAGCATGAATCGCTGCGATCTGGCGCTTCATGTCGTCTTCAAGCGCTGCGAACACTTCCGCGTAATTAGGCAGCTCCTGGCGTAGCTGTCGTTTTATCTCGCGAATAGCTTGGGGTAAATCATCAGTGTGCAGGTTCATGCGAGGCTCCACTTCATCGTAAGGTAAGAGTTATTGGTTTGTTGCTACAGAGTTAATATAGGCCCCTACTCTTAAATGAAACAGTGATTAGTTTCAAATGAAGGTTCCCCTTTTTGACGGGAGAAAAATATTTTGTTCAGCCTCTCGACAGATGATTTTTATTCAGGCTATTTTCTCTTCACGCCACAACAACGTGGCAGCGTCGCTCGGACGGTCCGGGCGCTTACG
>DALYUA010000043.1:0-13046 GCA_031993245.1 Buttiauxella sp.
GGCGTTAAACGGACGCGCATCCGGGCTGCCCAGATACCCGCAAACGCGGCGGGTAACGGAAACGCGTGCTGCGTCGTGATTACCGCATTTCGGACAGGTAAAGCCTTTGCTGGTGCACTCAAACTCGCCGGTAAAGCCGCATTCGTAGCACTCGTCGATTGGCGTATTGGTGCCGTAATAGGGAACGTGCTGGTAGCTGTAATCCCAGACATCTTCCAGCGCGCGCAGGTTGTGCTGAATGTTCGGGTACTCGCCGTAACAGATGAACCCGCCGTTCGCCAGAGGTGGATAAGGCGCTTCAAAGTCGATTTTGTCGTACGGATTGACCTTTTTCTCTACGTCCAGATGGAAGCTGTTGGTGTAGTAGCCTTTGTCGGTCACGCCGGGCACTACGCCAAATTCAGCGGTATCGAGGCGGCAGAAGCGGTCGCACAGGTTTTCACTTGGCGTGCTGTACAGGCTGAAGCCGTAGCCCGTCTCATTTTTCCAGGTTTCGGTGGCTTCACGCAGGCGCGTAACAATCGCCACAGCTTTTTCGCGCAGCGCTTCGTTGTCATAGATGTGCTGGTTACCAAACAGCGCGTTCACCGTTTCATGAATGCCGATATAGCCAAGCGAAATAGAAGCGCGACCGTTTTTGAAGATTTCAGCAACATCATCGTCTGCCTTCAGGCGCACGCCGCATGCCCCTTCCATATACAGAATTGGCGCCACGCGCGCTTTCACGCCTTCCAGACGGGCGATACGCGTCATCAGCGCTTTGCGCGCCAGCACCAGGCGGCTGTCTAACAGCTCCCAGAAACGTGCTTCATCACCTTTTGCTTCCAGCGCGATGCGCGGCAGGTTCAGGCTGATAACGCCAAGGTTGTTACGACCATCGTGGACCTGCTCGCCGTTCTCATTCTCCCAGACGCCGAGGAAGCTGCGGCAGCCCATTGGCGTTTTGAAGGAGCCGGTGACTTTCACCACCTGATCGTAATTCAGAATGTCCGGATACATACGCTTGCTGGCGCATTCAAGGGCGAGCTGTTTGATGTCGTAGTTGGCATCGCCCAATTTGTGGTTGAGGCCATCTTTGATGGCGAATACCAGTTTCGGGAATACGGCGGTTTTACGGTTTTTGCCCAGGCCTGCGATGCGGTTGCGCAGAATCGAGGTCTGGATCAGACGCGATTCCCAGCTAGTGCCCAGCCCGAAACCGAAGGTGACAAAGGGCGTCTGGCCGTTGGCGGTATGCAGCGTATTCACTTCATATTCCAGCGACTGGAACGCGTCGTAACACTCTTTCCCGGTGCGGGAATGCGCATAGCCTTCAGCGTCAGGAATCTGCCACTCTTGTGCGATCTTACGGTGCTTTTCGAAGCTTGCCGTTACAAACGGAGCAAGCACTTCATCAATACGGTTAATGGTTGTGCCGCCGTAAATGTGGCTGGCAACCTGAGCAATGATCTGTGCGGTGACGGCCGTCGCGGTGGAGATAGATTTTGGCGGCTCAATCTCTGCGTTACCCATCTTAAAGCCGTGGGTCAGCATGCCTTTCAAATCGATAAGCATGCAGTTAAACATAGGGAAGAACGGAGAATAATCGAGATCGTGATAGTGGATATCGCCACGTTCGTGCGCCTGCACCACATCGCGAGGCAGCAGATGTTGTTTGGCGTAGTGTTTGGCGACGATGCCCGCCAGCAGGTCACGCTGGGTCGGGATCACTTTACTGTCTTTGTTCGCGTTTTCGTTCAGCAGCGCAGAGTTGGTTTGTTCAACCAGACCGCGAATTTCCTGGTTCAGACGGCCACGCTTTTCACGTGCAATATCACGGTCATGGCGATATTCAATATAGGCGCGCGCCAGTTGCTTGTAGTTTCCGGCCATCAGCTGGTTTTCTACCGCGGTCTGGATTTCGCCGATATCAACCTGGCTGCGGCCTTCCATCTGGGCTCGTACAATGTCTGCGACGCGGCCGCAATAGTCTGCGTCATCGACTCCCGCTGCTTTAGCTGCACGAAGAATGGCTTCTTTAATGCGCTCTGAAGTGAAAGGCACTTTACACCCGTCTCTTTTCATCACATGCGGTGTCATGATCTCTCCATTTTAAAAAGGTTATCCACAAAGGGATGGATGAATCCGGAAGCGGATTAGCGCTTGTTTTGCCATAAGCTTGCGGATTTTGGCCCGTTTTATCCACAGATAATCCCCAGGATTACGCTGTAGATCTTGTTGCTATAATAGTCGATAAATACAAGATGTAGGGGCGAATGGCATTTTAAGCGCTATATATAGTGCATGCATTAAAGATGTTTGTGTTTTTATTGATGCAGAACAAAGTAAATCGGGCGGTGCAGGTAAGATAGGGCGTGCAGGAGAAGTACAAATTTACGCGCTGAATTTTTCGAGTAAATAGTCGACAAAAACACGGGTTCGTGGTGCCAGGCGACCCCCGGCATATTTCACCCAAAGGGTTTGCGGGGCAGGGTGGAAATCATCCAGTAACGGCACCAGTCTCCCTTCCTGAACCGGTCGCGCCAGATACCAGTCCGCCAGATAAACGATGCCCATACCGGAAAGTGCCGCATCCAGCAGCGCGTCCGGGAAGCTGGTGATAAGCCAGGCTGAATGTTCGTCAATTAGCGTATCGTCATTCAGCCATGGCTGCAGACGGCCGTTTCCGGGATTGCGGTGCACCAGGCAGCGATGCTGAGCCAGATCTTCCGGTGCCGCAGGCGTACCTTTTTCAGCCAGATAAAGTGGAGATGCCGCCATAATCATACGCATCGGACGCAGTTCACGAGTAACGACGCGGCTATCCCGCGATGTACGCTGGCCTATCGCCACATCAATTCGCTCGCCGATTAAATTTACGCTGCGGGCATCCATCGACAGATCGAAACGAATCTGCGGATAGCGCTGCTGAAACTCATGCAGTTCTGGAAGCAGGACGTGGCGACCGAAGCCGGGAATAACGCTGACCCGAACCAGGCCCGCAGGCTCCGCTGACGGGCTAACCAACGCCTGATTGAGCGCATACCACAGCGGCGCAATCTGTTCCCGTAAGGCCGCGCCTTCTTCCGTCAACACCACAAAATGGGTATTTCGCCCAAACAGGCTCATGCCCAGACGCTGCTCCAGCTGGCGCACGCTTTTGCTAACGGCTGCCGGCGTGATGCCAAGCTGGCGGGCGGCGGCAGAAAAACTTTGGCAGTCAGCCGCCGCCAGGAAAGCGGGGAGCAGCCGGTTTACATCCGGTGAAAGCGCCATGGTTTGAACCTTTGGTTGAAACAGATATGCCTTTATACAGACTACAGGTTGGTCTCAATGTTTGAAACCATAGCCGCATCCAAACGATGAGGATGTGAACGATGAAAAAAATTCTGGTCCTGGCGGCACATCGCTATCCGGAGCAATCGAGAATTAGCCGGGCGGCCATTGGTGCCTTTACCGGTTTGCCTGATGTGACGGTACATGAGCTAACCCGGGCTTATCCGGATTTTCAGATAGACGTGGAGCGGGAGCAGGATCTGTTGCGCAGCCACGAGTCGGTGGTTCTGCTGTTTCCGTTCTGGTGGTACAGCACGCCATCAATCCTTAAAGAATGGCAGGACCAGGTGCTTACCTATGGGTTTGCTTACGGAAGCGAGGGGAAAGCTTTGCAGGGCAAAAAGCTGCTGGTAATGACCTCAACCGGAGGTTCTGCCCAGGCCTATACGCCGGAAGGCTACAACCACTATTCGACCGATGCATTGCTACTGCCGCTGCAGGCGATGAGCAATATGACAGGCATGATCTGGCAGAAACCCGCGCTGATTCAGGGGGCGAACGATATTACCGATGCGTTGATTGATGAGGGCGTGACGTATTGGTTAAGCCGTATCCGGAGCCTGAAGAGCTTTTAAGCAAGGCCCCCGTCAGGAAGGGGCCAGGATAAAGGCGGTATTCAGGCGTTCTGTAACCAGTAAACGGCTTCATAAGGCCGCAGGCTGATTTGGCCGGGTCTGTCTGCCGCTCCGTCGTAGTTGTTCATCAGCACTTGCCAGTCGCCTTCGAAAGCTTCCGGCATCCACCACTGGTTATTGCGGCTGAGGTTTGCCGCAATAACCAGCGTCTGGCCCTGCCATTCGCGACGGTAACACCACAGATAAGGATGCTCCGGCAGCAGATCCTGATAGTTGCCCCAGGTAAAGACCGGATGTGCTTTGCGCAGCTTGATCAGGTTCTGATAGGCGTAAAACACGGAATCGGGATCGTCCACCGCTGCGCTGGCGTTAATGGTTTGATAGTTATCGCACAGGCCTATCCACGGCGTACCTTTGGTAAAACCTGCGTTTTCACCGTTATCCCATTGCATCGGCGTGCGGCTGTTATCGCGGGATTTACTCGCGAGGATCGCCAGCAGGTTATCGCTGTCGCGGCCCTGGGCACGCAGTTCGGCATACATGTTGTGACTTTCCACATCGCGATAATCAATGATGCGGGTGAAATGCGGGTTGGTCATTCCCAGCTCTTCGCCCTGGTAGATATACGGCGTGCCCTGCATACCGTGAAGCACCATCGCCAGCATTTTCGCCGCCGGTACCCGCAGTTCGCCTTCGTCGCCGAAACGTGAAACGATGCGCGGCTGATCGTGATTACACCAGAACAGCGCATTCCAGGCCACGTTGTGCATGCCTTGCTGCCAGTGGCTGAAAATGGCTTTCAGCGCCACAAAGTCCGGCTCCGCCAGCGTCCATTTCTGCCCGCCGGGATAATCCACTTTGAGGTGGTGAAAGTTAAACGTCATCGACAGCTCGTTGCTGTCCAGCGCGGCGTATTGCTGGCAGTTGTCGAGGGTCGTGGAGGACATTTCGCCCACCGTCATCAGGCCGCGCGGGATGAACACATCGCGGCTGAACTCCTGCAAATACTCATGAATGCGCGGCCCGTCGGTGTAAAAACGGCGACCATCGCCTCCTTCAATATCGTTCGGGAAGTCCTGATCTTTAGAAATCAGGTTGATCACATCCAGACGCAAACCGTCCACGCCGCGATCGGCCCAGAACTCGCAAACCTTTTTCAGCTCGGCGCGCACCTGCGGATTCTCCCAGTTGAGATCCGCCTGCTCAGGGGCAAACAGGTGCAGATAATACTGGCCGCTTTCTGCATGCCAGCGCCAGGCGTTGCCGCCAAATTTGGAACGCCAGTTGTTGGGTAAAACATCCGGCGTACCGTCACGCCAGATGTAGAACTCACGAAACGAACTTTCAGGGTTCAGCGACTCATGAAACCAGGCGTGCTGTGTGGAGGTATGGTTGAACACCATATCGAGGATGACGCGGATCCCGCGCTCGTGCGCTTCAGCGACCAGCAGATCAAAGTCATCCAGCGTGCCGTAGTTATGGTCAATGGCGCAGTAGTTGGCCACGTCATAGCCATTATCCACCTGCGGAGAGACATAAAACGGTGTCAGCCAGATAGCATCCACGCCCAGCAATTTAAGATAGTCGAGGCGTTTGATGACGCCGATTAAATCGCCGGTTCCGTTGCCGGTCGTATCCTGGAAACTCTTCGGGTAGATCTGGTAGATGACACCATGCTGCCACCATGGAGGAGTTGTATTCATAGCGCTTTCCTGAAGCTAAGGGGCCATTGCAGGCCCCGGTAAAATCAAACTAAAAACTATCTGCGGCCGCGCCCTATACCGTTAACAAAGTGCCCTGAGCGAATTTGCGTTTATACACCGCGGTGGTCAGCACAATCGGTAAGACCACGGCAATCAGCATAGCGATAGAGTAAACCTCCCAGTAACGGGGCTGAATCGACAGGATGCCTGGCAGGCCCCCTACGCCGATTCCGTTCGCCATCACTCCGCTCAGGCCGCACAGCAGGCCTGCGATACCAGAGCCGATCATGGCGCACAGCATCGGGAAGCGATATTTCAGGTTAATCCCGTACATCGCCGGTTCGGTAACGCCCAGATAAGCCGAGATCGCCGCCGGGACTGAAATTTCACGCTCATTGTTTTTACGGCTGCAAATAATAACGCCCACAACCGCCGAAGCCTGAGCGATGTTAGACAGCGCAATCAGCGGCCAGACCGGCGTGCCGCCCATGTTCTGAATCATCTGCATATCAATGGCGAGCGTGGTCTGATGAACGCCGGTTATCACCAGCGGCGCATACAGGAAGCCAAAGAGCGCCGCGCCAACCGGCGCAAAACTGCCGGTCATCAGGTGGCGAACCGCAAAGGCTACGCCGTCGCCAATCCAGCGTCCGAACGGCCCGATAAACGCGTGGGCGAGAAACACCGCCAGAATCAGCGAACACACAGGCACTATTACAAGGTAGAGGTAATCTGGCACTATGCGTTTCAGACGCGTCTCAATAAAGCCAAGAGCCAGGCCCGCCAGCAATGCCGGAATGACCTGCGCCTGGTAGCCCACCTTCGCGATAGTAAACAGGCCAAAGTTCCACACTTCCGGAATTTTAGTCCCTAAATCATAGGCGTTCATCAGCTGTGGCGAGACAAGCGTTACGCCCAGCACGATACCAAGGATAGGCGTTCCGCCCATTTTGCGCACGGCGGACCAGCAAATCCCTACCGGCAGATAGAAGAAAATTGCTTCACCAATTAACCACAGGAAGTCGTAAATGCTTTGCAGCGACGGGTACATTTGCGCCAGCGTCTGTCCGTTGCTCATCGGCAGATCGCCAATGACGTTGCGGAAGCCAAGGATCAGACCCCCGCTAATCAGCGCGGGTAACAGCGGGAAGAAGATCTCCGCGAAATGCGAGATCAAACGCTCGTGCCATTTCATATTCTGGCGCGCGGCAAGCTTCGCTTGTTCTTTATTCGCGCTGTTGTGACCGCTGGTGGAAATCAGCGCCTGATAGTAATCGCCAACGTTGGTGCCGATAACCACCTGGAACTGCCCGGCGTTGGTAAAGCAGCCTTTTACCATTGGCAGACTTTCGATCTCTTTTGGATTGGCTATCGCCGGCTGGTTCAGTACAAAACGCAGGCGGGTAATGCAGTGGCTGACGGTGGCAATGTTTTCGCGTCCGCCGACCAGCTCTATCAGCCTGTCGATATCCTGCTGTTTCACTTTGCTCATTTTAGAGTCCCGAATAAGGAGTAATGACCTGCCTGCAAGGGTATCTATTAATCATCCCGGCGAAAATGGGAACGTTCCCGTTATCGGGCGGCGATCACAATAAACCGGCGATCGGGAGGTTACTGAAGGGTGCCCGGAATAACGAGCTGGCGAATATTGAGGGTCTGAGTGATCTGGCCGACAAGCTGTAGAGCCGCCTGCCGACCAGCTTCCGCATAGCCGGGATCGACGGTAATGATCTCCGGGTGAAGGAATTTCATCAGCGGCGTGTTGCCAACGCTTGCAAGTTGCAGCGTGGTGCGCTGATGCTCCTGAAGATATTTACTGGCGCCCAGTGCGAGCGTGTCGGTTGCGCACAGCAGGGCGGTGGTTTCGGGCAGCAGCACCTCAGCGACATGTTCGTAACCCTGTTTCATCGCAAGGCCCGGCAGCGCTACGTTTGGGGTTAGCTTGTGCTTTTTGCAGAAGGCGAGATAGGCCTCGTGGCGGCGCAAACCGGTGGTCATATCGCTGTGGGGAACGCCCAGGAAACTGATATGGCGATGCCCCTGTGCATAAAGGGTGGACATCAGAATAGCGATCGCTCCTTCGTCGTCATAGCACACGGAGGCGAACCCTTTGGCCTCGCGTGCTATCAGCACCATTGTGGACTGCCAGGGATGCAGCATTTTTTCGGTAATGCCGGTAAAGCCAAACAGGATCACGCCGTCAATGTTGCGCCGCTTAAGCATACCCAGATGCTCTTCCACCAGCTTCGGATCGAACTGGCTTTCCAGCATTATCGGATCGTAGCCCTGCTCGTAGAGGCCTGGCAGCATGGTTTGCACCGCCAGATTTTCGGAGAGCGAATCCAGACGCGTCACGATAATCGCCACTACTTTATCGCTTTGCCCACGCATTGCGCGTGCCGAGCGGGAAGGGGAAAAATCTTCCTGCTGCATTACCGCTTCCACCCGTTCACGCGTGCGTGCGCTGACACCGCTTTCATTGTTCAGAACACGAGAGACGGTGGACTTGCCCACGCCGCTGAGTCGCGCGATATCTTTGATGGTGAGGCGGTTTTGCATTGTTTTTGTTATTCCCTGAAATGAGTTGCGTGGGTTTTATACATTAAAGTGGTGCCGCCCAACAAACGGCAATGGGCAAAATCTGGTTTACAAAGGGTTTAGTTTCTCAGAGGTATGATACCCGCACTTTTGTTGCGCCTGGACGTAACAAAGCAATCCCCATCTTTTTAACCGGAGGCGACATGGAACCCGATCCCAGTCCAGACCCTGTAATGACAGGATCCATCCGGTAAGACGCCCTTCTGAGAAGTGACTGCCTTACCGGAATCTGTAAGGCAGTGATTCACATTTTGTCGATCCCTGCTGAATAAAAATATGACCTGCAAGGTGGGCTAAGCCGCGCCCGCAGGATAGCCAGGTGCCGTATCATGCGGCGCTAAGGGACTATTATGCTGTTTAAAAACTTGACCCGGCAGTTGTTTACACAACTTAGCCGCCATCTGCCACGCCGCCTGATCCAGCGCGACCCAATGCCGGATGGCAAAACCAACTCTCTGGCGACGGAGATTCCCGCCACGCTAACCGAAGCGTGCCTGAAATATGCTTATGCGAGCGAAGAGCAACTCTATCGCGAGTTTGCCAGCCATCCTGAGGGCCTGAATACCCGCGAAGTAGAAGATGCGCTGGAAGCGCATGGGCGGAACCAAATTCCTGGTCAGACGCCGACGCCGTGGTGGAAGCATCTCTGGAGCTGCTATCGCAACCCGTTCAATTTGCTGCTGACGCTGCTTGGCATTTTTTCTTACGCCACCGAAGACGATCTGTTTGGCGCAGGCGTTATCGCGCTGATGGTCATCATCTCGACGCTGCTCAACTTTATTCAGGAAGCGCGCTCGACCAAAGCGGCGGATGCGCTTAAAGCGATGGTCAGCAACACGGCCACGGTAATGCGCGTCACCAATGAAAAAGGCGAAAGTCGTTATATCGATATTCCTCTCGACCAGTTGGTGCCTGGCGACATCGTAAAACTTTCCGCAGGCGATATGATCCCGGCGGATTTACGCGTGCTGCAGGCTCGCGATCTGTTCGTTGCCCAGGCTTCGTTAACTGGTGAATCGCTGCCGGTAGAGAAAGCGGCTTTCAGCCGAGAGGCGCAGCATAGCAACCCGCTTGAGTGCGACACGTTATGCTTTATGGGCACCAACGTGGTGAGCGGCACGGCGCTTGCGATGGTAATCGCAACCGGCGGCAACACCTGGTTTGGACAACTGGCCGGGCGTGTAACCGGGCAGGAAAACGAGCCGAACGCGTTCCAGAAAGGCATTAGTCGCGTAAGCTGGCTGCTGATCCGTTTTATGTTGGTTATGGTGCCGGTGGTATTGCTGATCAACGGATTCACTAAAGGCGACTGGTGGGAAGCGGCGCTGTTTTCGCTCTCCGTTGCGGTTGGGCTGACGCCTGAAATGCTGCCGATGATCGTCACCTCAACGCTTGCTCGCGGCGCGGTAAAACTCTCGAAGCAAAAAGCTATCGTCAAGCACCTGGACGCCATCCAGAACTTCGGCGCTATGGATATTCTGTGCACCGATAAAACCGGCACGCTGACTCAGGATCGCATTATCCTGGAAACGCACACCGATATTCTGGGCGGGGTGAGCGACCGCGTGCTGCAGAAAGCCTGGCTAAACAGTCATTATCAGACCGGCCTGAAAAACCTATTGGATGTGGCGGTGCTGGAAGGTGTGGATGCGGAAAGCGCCCGCAAGGCCGTGGCCCGCTGGCAGAAAGTGGATGAAATTCCTTTCGACTTTGAGCGTCGCCGTATGTCGGTGGTGGTATCCGAATCGCCTGAGGTTCATCAGCTGATCTGCAAAGGCGCGCTGCAGGAAATCCTTAGCGTCTGCACGCAGGTTCGTCATGGCGATGAGAGCGTGCCGCTAAACGATGCGACGCTGAAAAGTATTCGCGCAGTGACTGACGATCTGAATCGGCAGGGGCTACGCGTGGTAGCTGTGGCAAGCAAGTTTCTCCCTGCGCGCCAGGAAGATTATGGCCGCGTCGATGAATCCGATCTGATCCTCGAAGGCTATATCGCCTTCCTCGATCCACCGAAGGAAACTACCGCGCCTGCATTGAAAGCGCTGAAGGAAAGTGGCATCACCGTAAAAATCCTTACCGGCGATAGCGAACTGGTCGCGGCGAAAGTATGTCGCGAAGTGGGGCTGGACGTAGGTGAACTGGTCACCGGCAGCGAAATTGAAAATCTCAGTGATAAAGAACTGGCAGCTCTTGCGCTGCGTACCACGCTGTTTGCTCGACTGACGCCGATGCACAAAGAACGCATCGTACGCCTGCTGCGCGGCGAAGGGCATGTTGTCGGCTTTATGGGCGATGGCATTAACGATGCGCCCGCGTTACGGGCGGCGGATATCGGTATTTCCGTTGACGGTGCCGTGGATATCGCTCGCGAAGCGGCGGATATCATCCTGCTCGAAAAAAGCCTGATGGTACTGAAGGAAGGCGTCATCGAAGGGCGTCGTACCTTTGCCAACATGCTGAAATACATCAAAATGACCGCCAGCTCTAACTTCGGCAACGTGTTCAGCGTGCTGGTGGCGAGCGCCTTCCTGCCGTTTCTGCCGATGTTGCCGATTCACTTACTGATTCAGAACCTGCTCTACGATGTGTCGCAGGTGGCGATCCCGTTCGATAACGTGGACGACGAGCAAATTGCTAAGCCGCAGCGCTGGGAACCGGCGGACCTGGGACGCTTTATGGTGTTCTTCGGGCCAGTCAGTTCCATCTTCGACATCATGACGTTCTGCGTCATGTGGTGGGTATTCGAGGCTAACGTGCCGGAAGCGCAAACCCTGTTCCAGTCCGGCTGGTTCGTGGTGGGCCTGCTGTCGCAGACGTTGATTGTGCATATGATCCGCACCCGCCGCTTTCCGTTTATCCAGAGCCGTGCTGCGTGGCCGCTGATGGTGATGACGCTGGTGGTGATGGCGGTGGGCATTGCGCTACCGTTCTCGCCGCTGGCAGGCTATCTGCACCTTCAGGCGCTGCCGCTGAGTTATTTCCCATGGCTGGTGCTGATCCTCGGTGGTTATATGACGTTAACCCAGGCGGTAAAAGGCATTTACGCCCGTCGTTACGGCTGGCAGTAATCAAAGGCTGTGACCCGCCCCTGGACGTGAGCACCGCTGGAGGTCATTTGAGTACGCAGCAAGACGCGAACTGTGAGATTTGGTTGGCCAAATAAGCAGAGAGCAACGCCGCTGCGTGCTCAAATGGCCCCAGCCCTTCGGGGCGCGCCCCAAAAGCCCGAACTCTGCATTATCAGGTTTGATTATAGGTGGCTATGACCTGCACCTTCTGCCTTGACTTCGGGCTTTTGGGACTGCGCCGGCACCACGTACAAGGGCGGATCACAGCCTAAATTGGCGGGATGTGATCTGCATCGCGCCACACTCTTGATGAATATTTCTTCACGTGTTACCAGAGTATTTTTGCTTTTTCTGGCCCGTCATGTGAAAGGAATATTCATGTTTAAATCAATACGTTTTGGCTTATTAGCTGGCTCTATCGCCGTGGCCTGTCAGGCAACGGCGGCCCCGGCCGGAGATCTGCCGTTGATGCCCTGGCCGCAGCAGGTCAGCCGGCCTGCGGCGGAAGGCAGCCTGGTGCTGGATAACGCGGTGTCGATAAAAATCAGCGGTGACAACATTGAAGGTGCCACAGAGCGCTGGCGTGAGCGTATTGCGCAGCAAACAGGCTGGCAGCTTCAACCGGCACAGGCCAATCCTTCAAACCCAACCATTGATATTCATATTAATAAAGCTGTTAGCCCCTTACCCAAGCTTGGCAGCGATGAAAGCTATGAGCTGAGCGTGACTGCCGATGGGGTCAAGCTAACCGCCAATACGCGTTTCGGTGCGATGCGCGGCATGGAAACGCTGCTGCAGCTTATCCAGAACGGGCCACAAAATACTTCCATTCCCTTCGTGGCGATTAAAGACGTGCCGCGCTTCCCGTGGCGCGGCGTGCTGCTGGATTCCGCCCGTCACTTTGTGCCGGTTGAGGATATCCTGCGTCAGCTGGACGGAATGTCGAGCGCCAAGTTCAACGTTTTCCACTGGCACCTGACCGACGATCAGGGCTGGCGCTTCGCTTCAACGAAGTACCCAAAACTGCAACAGCTTGCCAGCGACGGGCAGTTTTACACCCAGGCGCAGATGAAAGAAGTAGTACGTTATGCGACAAAACTTGGCATTCGCGTGGTGCCGGAAATGGATCTGCCGGGCCACGCTTCGGCCATTGCGGTGGCCTATCCGGAACTGATGAGCGCCCCTGGGCCTTACCAGATGGAACGTCACTGGGGCGTGTTAAAGCCCTTGCTGAACCCCACTAACGAAGCCGCCTACAAATTTGTCGATACGCTGATCGGCGAACTGACGGCAATCTTTCCGGATGCCTACCTGCATATCGGCGGCGATGAGGTCGACGACAGCCACTGGAAAGCATCCGCCTCGATTCAGTCGTTTATGAAACAGCACAATATTGCTGATACCCACGCGTTGCAGACTTACTTTAATCAGCGGCTGGAGAAAATCCTCGAAAAACATCATCGTCAGATGATGGGCTGGGATGAGATTTACCATCCGGATCTGCCAAAAAGTATTCTGATCCAGTCCTGGCAAGGACAGGACGCTTTGGGTGCGGTCGCCGCAAAGGGTTACAAAGGTATCCTCTCGACGGGCTTTTATCTCGATCAACCTCAGTCTACGGCTTATCACTATCGCAATGAGATTCTGCCGCAGGGGTTAAACGGGATAGATCAAATCACCCCTGCGGATAGCGCGCAAAGCTGGTTCTTTACTATGCCGCGCCTGAAAGGCAGCCCGGTTGAAGGCAGCTTCACTTTGGTGAATAACAAAAGCGGCTGGCGAGGATT
>DALYUA010000044.1:0-8252 GCA_031993245.1 Buttiauxella sp.
CGACGAGAATGCCCGCAAGGCCGATGACCACAAACATCGTGCGCCAGCCCCAGGCAATCTGCATCAACACTAACGCGGGCGGTGCAATGGCTTGCCCCAGCACCGTCGAAGAATTGAAAATACCTAACGCCTTACCGCGTTCTTTTGGCACGTACCAGTCGGTAATGGATTTCACCCCGGCGGGCATGAATGGCGCTTCACCGATGCCTAACCCGATACGCAATAAAATAAAATGGCTAAAGGAATTAACGATGCCGGTCAGCGCCTGCATCAGCGACCAGAGGATCAGGCCGCCACCTAATACCAGACGTGAACCAAAGCGATCGATTAACAGACCTGAAGGAAGTTGTGCAAAGCCGTAAGAAAGCGAGAAAGCCGAGAGCAAAACCCCTAACTCCGTCGCCGATAACCCAAGCTCGCCGCGAATGGCCTCGCTGGCAACGCTCAGGGAGGATCTGTCTAAAAAATTTACAATGCCTGCAATAAATAACAGCGTCAGCGTGACGAGCTGAATTTTCCGTATGCGCGCAGGTTTTTGCGAGAGGCCCGAAGCAGTAAGTGAATCGCCTGTTTCCATTTAGATTTCCTTTGCATGTTAATCGTTAATCAATAAAGGCAACCTTTGTTAAGTCACTACTATTTATCAGGTTTATGTGCAAACAAGCCTGAACAAACTACCATACAAGGTATATGTGGCCGTTTTATAGGCTTTAATCACATTTTTCATCAGATTATTTTACAAATGCGCAATACAGGCGAAGAGAAAAAGCGGGTAAGAGAAATTACGACCGTCCCCATCCGGCAACGATGATCAGCATGCCGCAGAACGCGACGGCGGCGCCAAACCAGTCATAGAGGCTCAGCTTGACGCCATCCACAATACGCAGCCAAAGCAGCGCGGTGACAACATACACCCCGCCATATGCCGCATAGACCCGGCCGCTGGCGGCAGGGTGAAGCGTCAAAAGCCAGACGAAAATCGCCAGCGAGCATGCCGCAGGCAGCAGCAGTAACGGTGAGCCGCTACGTTTGAGCCAAAGCCAGGGCAGAAAACAGCCGATTATTTCAGCAAGCGCGGTAGCAAAAAACAGCAAGGTTATTTTGATCATATTGAACTATATCTGGGATAATAGTGGCTAACAGGCGCACTCAATGGCGCACCCGCTTCACGATGGTAATATTAAAATTGAAGTCGTGCTTCACCCTAAAAGGAAACTGTAATGAACACAATCTTTCGTAAACGTCTTACGCAGGCTCTTTTGCCTCTGGCGTTACTGCTGAGCGCGTTCGCTTTGACCCAGCCGGCGCAGGCTGAAACAAACAAGCTGATTATCGAGTCCGGCGACAACGCGCAAACTCGCCAGCATGCCGCGATGGAAAAAGAGCAGTGGAATGACACACGTTCTTTGCGCCAGAAAGTGAATAAACGCGTGGAAAAAGAGTGGGACAAAAATGATGTCGCTTTCGACGCCCGCGATAACTGCCAGCAAAGCGCCAACCTTAACGCCTACTGGGAGCCAAACACCCTGCGCTGCCTGGATCGCCGTACCGGTCGCGTGGTAGCACCCTAATCTTCGCAGTAACCCGATAAGGCTTCTCCGCCAGAAGCCTTATTTATCCCGAAAGGATTTCGCATGAGTAACAAACTCAACATAAAACTTCGCCCGCTTGAGCGCGAAGATCTCCGCTTCGTTCATCAACTTGATAATAACGCCAGCGTAATGCGCTACTGGTTTGAAGAACCTTACGAGGCGTTTGTTGAGCTTTCGGACCTGTACGATAAGCACATTCACGATCAGAGCGAACGCCGCTTCGTGGTGGAGTGTGATGGCGACAGAGCCGGTTTGGTGGAGCTGGTGGAGATTAACCACGTTCACCGACGCGCCGAGTTTCAGATAATCATCTCCCCGGATTACCAGGGCAAAGGTCTGGCCTCACGCGCCGCAAAACTCGCGATGGATTACGGGTTTTCCGTGCTGAATCTCTACAAGCTTTATTTGATTGTTGATAAAGAAAACGAAAAAGCCATCCACATCTACAGAAAGCTGGGCTTTATGGTAGAAGGCGAGTTGATTCATGAGTTCTTTATTAACGGTGAGTACCGCAACACCATTCGCATGTGCATTTTCCAGCAGCAATATCTGGATACGCACAGAACCCCGGGCACTATTCTGAAGCCGACTGCGCAGTAGCAAGAAGCAGCGGCAGGGGGATAAGCGCCCCCGCAACCTTCATCAATAGTAATCGATACTATTTTTGATGACATAACGCGTGGTCGCTGATGGCGTGACGCTGTCGTCGGTAATGTTTAGCGCGCAAGACACAGGATTAAAATGCGCGTCGTAATCACAGTTTTGTGTAATCTTCGTCACCGGCTTACCGTTTAAGGTGCTGATTGCCGTGTAATCGAGCATTTTCTTTTTATCGGCGCTGGTTTTCGTTGTCACCGCAAGCGTCGACCCTTTCGCCGTTGTGGTCTGGTCTGTTGGATAACCGTCTGCGTCGTAATGGTATTCAACCCTAACGTCTTTACCGCTCGCCTTAACCACAAAACCGTTATCATCGGTATCGTAAGTTACCGCAGCAGCAGGCAGCTCCGCTAACTGGCATTTTCCCTGCAGCTTGATCCGTTTTTCACGGCTTACCGCATCCAGATAATAATTGGCGTCCAGGATCAGCGTCGCACCGGTGTTGGCCTCGATATCATGAAACTCGAGGGTATCAAAACATCCTTCCGACGACACGGAGCCCACAACGCGTTTAACCACCTCGCCCTTCTCATTCATCAGCGTCTGGCTAAAATCTTTCACCGGGCCGCGCAGCGGATCGAAATTAAACTCGTTGGAGAAGCTTGCCATTTCCGGCGTGTAAGCCTGCGGTGCCTGCTGGTTATCACACCCGGTAAGAAACGCCGCCAGCGTGCTAAGGATAATGATTTTCTTCACGTTAGTTCTGTTCCCGTCTACAAATGTCCTGACATGATATAAGCAAATACAGCTGTTTACACCAGAAGTACTATTCTTAGTAAACATCCTCAATATAAGGAAGAGACGATGAAACGATCAATCTGGGTAGCCGCGTTACTGCTGACGGCCTCCGCGCCGGTGCTGGCAGCGCAGACCTCTTGCGATAAAGTTAAGGCCGATATCGAGCAAAAGATCGTCAAGAATGGTGTGCCAGAGTCAGGTTTTACGCTGACGATTGTGCCAAACGATCAGGCTGATAAACCTGACGCGCAGGTTGTGGGCCACTGCGGTAACGACACACAGAAAATTCTTTATAGTCGCACCAGCAGTGGAAATGACGCGGCCAGCAATAACGCTACGCAAGACGCTCCGCAAAACGAACAGCAACAGTAACCTTCGGGGCGCCCTGCGCGCCCTTTCACCCGTCACTATTTCTCTTCGCTTATCGCGCTATTATTGACGCGCATTAATAATTAATACCCCCAAATAAGTACAATCCTGTCCGAAAGGTATTATTTGCCTGGTAATGATTAAGGCAACGCGTACCCCTTCGCTGCAAGCAAAAGCCCAACATAAAACCCAAAAAATGGCCTCTCCCGTCAGGGGAAAAAGTCATGGAGTGAGCTATGTCGAACTTTAATACCCCGGCCGGGATCAGCCGCCGATCTTTAGTGAAGTCTACCGCACTGGGAAACCTGGCCCTGGCCGCCGGCGGAATTTCGCTGCCCTTTGGCCTGAAAGCCGCCGCTGTTGCTGTTAATGGCGCGCTTGAGCCGTCCGCCGATAAAGTCGTATGGGGAGCCTGTTCCGTCAACTGCGGCAGCCGCTGCGCCTTGCGTCTTCACGTACGCGATAACGAAGTTTACTGGGTCGAAACCGATAACACCGGTCACGACATTTATGGCGATCATCAGGTGCGCGCCTGTCTGCGTGGACGCTCCATTCGCCGTCGCATCAATCACCCTGAACGTCTGAACTATCCGATGAAGCGAGTCGGTAAGCGTGGAGAAGGTAAATTCGAGCGCATTTCATGGGATGAAGCGCTTGATACCATCACCAAAAGCCTCAAAAACACCGTTGAAAAATACGGTAACGAAGCCGTATACATTAATTACACCTCAGGAATTGTGGGCGGCAATATCACCCGCTCCTCGCCCTATGCTTCCCTGGTCGCTCGTCTGATGAACTGCTACGGCGGTTTTCTCAGCCATTACGGCACCTATAGCACCGCGCAAATTGCCTGCGCAATGCCATACACCTACGGCAGCAACGACGGTAACAGCACGTCCGATATTGAAAACAGTAAACTTGTCGTGCTGTTTGGCAACAACCCGGCCGAAACCCGCATGAGCGGCGGCGGGATTACTTATTACCTGGAGCAGGCCCGCGAGCGTTCCAACGCGCGCATGATCGTTATCGATCCGCGCTATACCGATACTGCCGCAGGCCGCGAGGACGAATGGATACCCATTCGTCCTGGTACCGATGCCGCGCTGGTTGCCGGTATCGCGCACGTGCTGATTAACGAAAATCTCGTCGATCAGCCTTTCCTGGATAAATACTGCATCGGCTACGACGAGAAAACGCTGCCGGAAGGCGCGCCAGCCAACGCTCATTACAAAGCTTATATTCTCGGTATGGGCGATGACGGCGTGGAAAAGTCACCGCTGTGGGCTTCGGCTATCACCGGTATTCCCGCTGAGCGCATCGTTAAGCTGGCTCGTGAAATTGGTACCGCTAAACCAGCTTATATCGCCCAGGGCTGGGGGCCGCAGCGCCAGGCTAACGGCGAGCTGACCTCCCGCGCCATTGCCATGCTGCCGATTCTGACCGGCAACGTTGGCATCAACGGCGGCAACAGCGGCGCACGCGAATCCACTTATACCATCACCATTGAGCGTATGCCGGTGCTGGAGAATCCGGTTAAAACCCAGATCTCCTGCTTTAGCTGGACGGACGCCATTGCGCGCGGCCCGTCCATGACCGCCAAACGCGACGGTGTGCGCGGCAAAGACAAGCTGGACGTGCCGATTAAGTTCATCTGGAACTATGCGGGCAACACCATCACCAACCAGCATTCCGATATCAACAAAACCCACGATATCCTGCAGGATGACAGCAAGTGCGAGATGATTGTCGTCATTGAAAACTTCATGACCTCCTCGGCAAAATATGCCGACATCCTGCTGCCGGACCTGATGACCGTTGAGCAGGAAGACATTATCCCGAACGATTACGCCGGGAATATGGGCTATCTGATCTTCATCCAGCCCGCCACCGAACCGAAGTTTGAACGCAGGCCAATTTACTGGATCACCAGCGAAGTGGCTCGTCGCCTGGGGCCAGACGTGTATCAGAAGTTCACCGAAGGGCGCACGCAGGAAGAGTGGCTGAAATATCTCTACGCTAAAATGCTGGCGAAAGATCCGGCGCTGCCTTCTTACGAAGAGCTGCGCGCTATGGGCATCTACAAGCGTAAAGATCCGAACGGGCACTTTGTGGCTTATAAAGCGTTCCGCGAAAATCCCGAGGATAATCCCCTCAAAACCCCTTCCGGCAAAATTGAAATTTACTCCGCCAAACTGGCTGAGATTGCCGCAACCTGGGAACTGGAAAAAGACGAAACCATCAGCCCGCTGCCTGTTTACGCCTCCACCTTCGAGGGCTGGGACGCGCCCGAACGCAGCACGTATCCGCTGCAAATGTTTGGTTTCCACTATAAAGCTCGTACCCACTCAAGCTACGGCAATATCGACGTGCTCAAGGCCGCCTGTCGCCAGGAAGTGTGGATAAACCCGATTGACGCGCAAAAACGCGGTATCGCCAATGGCGATCTGGTCCGCGTGCTTAACGGGCGCGGAGAAATACGCGTGGAAGCAAAAGTCACGCCGCGCATCATGCCGGGCGTTACGGCTATGGGCCAGGGCGCCTGGCACGACGCCAATATGGCAGGCGATCGTATCGATCATGGTTCCTGCATGAACACGCTCACCACGCAACGCCCTTCGCCGCTGGCAAAAGGCAATCCACAACACACCAATCTGGTCGAAATCAAAAAGGCGTAAGGGGTAGCTGATGACTACGCAATATGGATTTTATATTGACTCAGGTCGCTGCACCGGGTGCAAAACCTGCGAGCTGGCCTGCAAGGACTACAAAAACTTAGGTCCGGACGTGAGCTTCCGCCGCATCTATGAATATGCGGGCGGCGACTGGACGGAAGACAACGGCGTTTATCAGCAGAACGTCTTCGCCTACTACCTGTCGATTGCCTGTAACCATTGCGAAGATCCGGCCTGTACCAAAGTCTGTCCGAGCGGCGCGATGCACAAGCGCGAAGACGGTTTTGTGGTGGTGAATGAAGATGTGTGTATTGGCTGCCGCTACTGTCACATGGCCTGCCCGTACGGTGCGCCGCAGTACAACGCGGAAAAAGGCCACATGACCAAGTGTGACGGCTGCTATGACCGCGTTGCCGATGGCAAAAAGCCAGTCTGCGTCGAATCCTGCCCGCTGCGCGCGCTGGATATGGCCCCGATTGATGAGCTGCGCAAAAAGTATGGCACGCAGGCCGCCATTGCCCCGCTGCCGTCCGCGCATTTCACCAGACCTAATATCGTCATTAAACCCAACGCCAACAGCCGCCCCTGTGGGGATAAAACCGGCTATCTGGCCAACCCGAAGGAGGTGTGAGATGGGCAACGGATGGCATGAATGGCCGCTGGTGTTATTCACCGTGCTTGGCCAGTGCGTTGCAGGCGGCGTGATCGTTACGGGCCTGGCATGGCTATCGGCGAGCAATAACAGCGAACTGCAAAACAAAATCGTCCGGGCGATGTTCTTTCTGTGGGTGCTGATGGGCGTTGCGTTTCTCGCATCGGTCATGCATCTCGGCTCGCCGCTGCGTGCGTTTAACTCCCTTAACCGCATCGGGCATTCCGGGCTGAGCAATGAAATCGCTGCTGGCTCGCTGTTCTTTGCCGTGGGCGGATTCTGGTGGCTGATAGCCCTGCTGAAAAAAATGCCCGGCGCGCTCGGTAAAATCTGGCTGCTGGTGACGATGGTGCTGGGTCTGGGCTTCGTCTGGGCGATGACCCGCGTTTACCAGATTGATACCGTCCCGACCTGGTACAACAGCTATACGACGCTGGGCTTCTTCCTCACCGTTTTGCTTGGTGGTCCGCTGCTGGGAGCGCTTTTACTGCGTGTAGCTGGCTTTCCGCTCAAAAGCGCGAAGCTGGCAATCCTTAGCGTGCTGGCGCTGTTTGTTGCGATAAGCCTGGTCATCCTGCAGACGTTTAGCCTGGCGGGTATTTATAGTTCCGTTCAACAGGCAACCGCCTTGCTGCCGGATTATGCCTCTCTTCAGGTCTGGCGTATTGCGCTGCTGGCGCTGGGACTCGGCTGCTGGGTTTGCCCTCTTATTCGCCGCACGCCACCAGCAACGCTCGGTCTACTGGTTGGCTTCCTGTTGGTTGTGGCCGGTGAGTTAATTGGTCGCGGTATCTTCTACGGACTGCATATGACCGTCGGCATGGCGGTTGCGGGTTAAAATAAACTGCGCGGGGAAACCTGCGCAGTTTTCCAGATTTAAACAAGGCAGAAAGATGTCATCTAAAAATTCATCACGGCTTGCGACTATCGCCCTGACCGGTCGTGTTCTGGGCGTTTTGTACCGTCACGATCCGCAAAGCCAGGAGGCTGCGCCGCTTTATGCTACCCTCGCCGATCCTTCATGGGCTGAACAGTGGCCGGTGCAATCTTCTGAGCTGGCTGAAATAGCCCGGCGCATGGCAGAAGGTTTTGAGTATGCTCAGGAACCGCTTAGCGAAGCTTACCAGCGGTTGTTTATTGGGCCATACGCCTTGCCAGCTGCCCCCTGGGGCTCCGTCTATCTTGATAAAGAAAACGTGTTGTTTGGTGATTCCATGCTGGAGCTGCGCCGGTGGATGCGTGAAAACGGCATCGCCCATCAGCTCGAGCAGAACGAGCCGGACGATCATATCGGCACCCTGCTGTTGCTGGCCGCATGGCTTGCCGAACAAGGCCATCAGCAACGCGTCGACGAACTGCTCGCCTGGCATCTTCTGCCCTGGGCCGGGCGCTTCCTCGAATTGTTTAGCGAGAAATCTGCTCATCCTTTCTATCAGGGTCTGGGCGACTTAACCCGTCTGACGCTTGCTGGCTGGCGAGAAGCATTGCTGATGCCGGTCGCCAGTAAAAAGCTTTACTACTAAGAATCTGAGTAACGGTGGATAGCGCAGCCGCGCGTTCACCCTATGATTT
>DALYUA010000044.1:8262-12939 GCA_031993245.1 Buttiauxella sp.
CCCGCTTCAAAAAAGTTACAACGTAACGGAATGTTAACCTTTTTAAGACGATTCTTTACGATGCGTACTCAAGCGAGGCGGCGTAAGGGCCTCTCTATCATTCACCCCATAAACCATTAGTCACACAATCATTACTCTGACTGGAATCATTCCTTCTGCGTTGCTATAGCTTTAACACCCTGCCGACACAAGGCATAACAACAGGCGACCTGATGGTGGCTATAACGCGTGCAACAGGGAGACACACCGCAATGCAAAACGCATCCTTCGTAAAACGTACCCTTGGGGGTGCTCTGGCGCTGATTGTAGTGCTCGGGCTGCTGGTCTGGGGTATCGGGCTGGAAACCATTAAGGCGCGTCAGGTCGACTTACTTTATCTCGGACAACAGCATCTGATTCTGGTCTTCAGTTCTATGGCGCTGGCTTTACTGGTCGGGATTCCGAGCGGCATCCTGCTCAGCCGTCCGGCAGCCCGTCGCTGGGCTGAATACGTTATGCAAATCTTTAACGTGGGCAATACGCTACCGCCGCTGGCCGTGCTGGCGCTGGCAATGGTGATTATCGGTATTGGCGACAAACCGGCAATTATCGCCCTGTTCCTGGCTTCTTTACTGCCGATTGTGCGTAACACCTACGCCGGGCTCTGCGGCGTGTCCGCATCGCTGATTGAAGCAGCAAACGGCATCGGGATGACCAAATGGCAGCGTCTGTGTCAGGTGGAATTTCCTGACGCCTGGCCGGTTATCCTTTCCGGTATTCGCATCGCCACCGCCATCAACGTCGGTACGGCACCGCTCGCCTTCCTGATTGGGGCAAGCAGCTACGGTGAGCTTATCTTCCCGGGTATCTATTTAAACGACTTCCCGACGCTAATTCTGGGCGCGGCGGCGACCGCACTGTTTGCTCTGATCCTTGATATCGCATTAGCCGGGCTGGGTCGTGTTTTAAGCCCGCACACCGCGAAATAACAATAATAAGGAGCGCTGTATGAGACCATTTAAACGTCTGCTGGCCGCCTTTGCCGTCACAGCATTGCTGGCTGGCACGGCGCAGGCAGAGCCTATCGTGTTTGCCACCAAAGGCTTTACCGAGCAGCACATTCTCTCGGCCATGACCACACAGTATTTGCGTAAAAAAGGCTTTCAGATAACGCCAAAAACTAATATTGCCGCAGTGATTTCCCGCAATGCGATGGTCAATAAACAGATCGATATGACCTGGGAATATACCGGCACTTCGCTGATTATCTACAACCATATCAATAAGCGCATGACGCCGCAGGAATCTTACGAAACGGTGAAAAAGCTGGATGCCAAACTGGATCTGGTGTGGCTTAAGCCTGCGAATATGAACAACACCTACGCCTTTGCGATGCAGCGTAAGCGTGCCGAAGAAGAGAATATCAACACCATGTCGGAGCTGGCGGCAAAAATTGAGCATATTCGCCAGACCGAGCCGAAGAAGAACTGGATGTTAGGTCTGGATCTGGAATTCTCCGGTCGAAGTGACGGGATGAAACCCTTGCAGGAGGCCTACAACATGCCGCTGGACAGACCGCAAATTCGCCAGATGGACCCGGGCCTTGTTTATAACGCGGTGCGCGATGGGTTTGTCGATGCCGGTCTGGTCTACACCACGGATGGGCGAGTCAAAGGCTTCGATTTAAAAGTGCTGGAAGATGACAAAGGCTTCTTCCCGAGCTATGCGGTCACGCCCGTAGTGCGCAAAGAAATCCTGGCTGCAAATCCGGGGCTTGAAGAGGCAATGAATACCCTCTCCGCCCTGCTGAATAACGACGTGATCTCCACCCTGAACGCCAAAGTGGATATCGACCATGAATCCCCGCAGCAGGTCGCACGCGAATTCCTGCAGCAAAAAGGCTTGCTCTAAGGAGGCATCATGGACACGTTGCATTACATGATTGATAACGCCGGTTATCTCGGCAGCCTTACCCTTCAGCACCTGTGGCTGGTACTGATGGCGGTTGGCCTGGCAATTATTGTCGGCGTCCCGCTCGGCATTTTAATCGTTCGCTACAAGTGGCTGGCAACGCCGGTACTCGGCATTGCCACCGTCGTGCTGACCATTCCCTCTATCGCGCTGTTCGGCCTGATGATCCCGCTGTTTTCGATGATCGGGCAAGGGATTGGCGTGCTGCCAGCCATCACCGCCGTCTTTTTATATTCCCTGCTGCCGATTGTGCGCAACACGCACACCGCGCTGGACAGTATTTCGCCCGGGCTGCGTGAAGCAGGCCGCGGTATCGGCATGACCTTCTGGCAGCGCCTGCGCTGGGTTGAAATGCCGATGGCTCTGCCGGTTATTTTTGGCGGTATCCGTACAGCGGTAGTGATGAATATCGGCGTGATGGCTATCGCCGCCGTTATCGGCGCGGGCGGCCTGGGCCTGCTGTTACTTAATGGTATCGGCGGCAGCGATATTCGCATGCTGATTGCCGGCGCCGTCATGATTTGTGTTTTAGCGATTGTACTGGACTGGCTGCTGCATCGTCTGCAGCTGGTACTGACACCGAAGGGGATTCGATAATGATAAAACTGGAAAATCTCACCAAACAGTTCGTGCAGAAGAACGGGCAAACGTTTAACGCGGTTGATAACGTCAGCCTGAACGTGCCCGAAGGCGAAATGTGCGTGCTGCTCGGCCCTTCCGGCTGCGGGAAAACCACCACGCTTAAGATGATTAACCGTCTGATCACCCCAAGCGGCGGCAACATCCTTATTAACGGCAAAAACACCAACGAGCTGGACACCGTCACGCTGCGTCGCAACATCGGCTACGTTATCCAGCAGATCGGTCTGTTCCCGAATATGACCATTGAAGAGAACATTACGGTGGTGCCGCGCATGCTGGGCTGGGAAAAAGCCCGCTGTAAAGAACGCGCCGCCGAGCTGATGAGCATGGTCGCGCTGGACCCGACTAAATATATGAATCGCTACCCGCGTGAACTCTCCGGTGGGCAACAGCAGCGTATCGGCGTAATTCGCGCGCTGGCTGCCGATCCGCCGGTACTGTTGATGGATGAACCCTTTGGCGCCGTTGACCCGATTAACCGTGAAGTTATCCAGAACGAGTTTCTGGAGATGCAGCGCCAGCTAAAGAAAACCGTAATGCTGGTCAGCCATGATATCGACGAAGCGCTGAAGCTGGGCGATCGTATCGCGGTGTTCCGGCAGGGCAAAATTGTGCAGTGCGCCAGCCCGGATGAGCTGCTGGCAAAACCGGCGAATGAATTTGTTGGCTCCTTTGTCGGCCAGGACCGCACGCTGAAGCGTCTGCTGCTGGTGCAGGCTGGCGATGTCACCGATCAGCAGCCGACCATCACCGCGCGCGAATCCACCCCGCTGCCGGAGGCTTTTGCCACCATGGACGATAACGATATGCGTTCGATTACGGTAGTCGACGGCGAAGGTAAACCGTTGGGCTTTGTAAAACGTCGTGAAGCGCGAGGGGCGACGGGCGTCTGTTCGGAAATGCTGCATCCGTTCCGGGTTACCGGCCGTGCGGAAGATAACCTGCGTATCGTGCTGTCGAAACTCTACGAGCACAATACGGTCTGGATGCCGATTACCGACGAAGAAGGACGTTACAGCGGCGAGATCTCGCAGGATTATATCGCCGACTATCTCAGCTCGGGCAAAACGCGCCGCGTGCTGAATATTCATCAGCCTTAAACCTGGCACATACGGCTCCCTCTCCCGCAGGAGAGGGAGCAACAATTAATCCCGCTTGCCGCTGGTAATCCCTTCAATTTCCTCCGGGCGTAAACGAATCTCCGCGGCGCGACGATGCGCCTGCATCCCCTCCGTGCGGCTCTGGCGAACGGCAGGTTCAGCGACGGCCGCAATGCCATGATCGTCAATCCACTGATGGGTGCAAATCTTCACGTACGCCCCTACCCACAGGCCGCCGGTATAACGGGCCGCAGCCATCGTCGGCAGCGTGTGGTTGGTTCCGCAGCATTTATCCGAGAACACGACGCTGGCATTCTGGCCGATAAACAGCGAGCCATAATTGCGAATTTTGCTGGCGGTGGCATGTGGATCTCGGGTGTGCACCTGTAAATGCTCCGTGGCCATATGGTCAGCCCAGGCGATAAGCTGTGCCTCATCGCGGCACACCACAATCTCACCCTGCCGACGCCAGGCTTCGCCAGCCGTTGCCGCCGTAGGCAGGTTTTCCAGCTGTCGCTCTATTTCGGCCAGCGTCTCATTAGCGATGCGCGGGCTGGTGGTCGCCATGCCAACGCGGGTGTGAACATCATGCTCCGCCTGCGCCAGCAGATCTGCGGCAAGCATCTGCGGATTTGCGCTGTCATCGGCAATCACGTAGATCTCACTGGGTCCGGCAAGCGCGTCAATGCCGACTTTCCCGAACACCTGACGCTTGGCCTCATTAACGAAGGCGTTGCCCGGCCCGACGATTTTATCCACCACCGGAATGGATTCGGTCCCCCAGGCCATAGCGGCGATGGCCTGCGCGCCGCCCACTTTGAAGATGCGATGCGCGCCAGCAAGGTGGCAAACGGCAATCATTGCCGGATGCGCGCCAGGCGGCAGACAGGCAATAATTTCATCACAGCCTGCCACAACGGCCGGCACAATTGACATCACCGGCGCGGACAAAATGGGATAGCGCCCGCCCGGCACATAGCAGCCT
>DALYUA010000045.1:0-12900 GCA_031993245.1 Buttiauxella sp.
AAGAGTTGCTGGCCTTCGAGGCGCCAGATTTGGATCTTTTCCACCCGGTTGAAATGGATGCGGATCGCGCCATTGAACTGGCCGCGCGCGCGGAAAACGCCTCGCTGAACGTGGACAAACGTATCACCAATACCGAAGGTGGCAGCTTCAACAGCCATTACGGCATCAAAGTGTTCGGCAACAGCCATGGCATGTTGCAAAGCTACTGTTCGACACGCCACTCGCTTTCCAGCTGCGTTATCGCCGAAGTTAATGGCGAAATGGAGCGCGATTACGCTTATACCATCGGCCGTGCGATTGAAGATCTGGAAAGCCCGGAGTGGGTTGGTGCCGAGTGTGCGCGTCGCACCCTGTCGCGCCTTTCTCCACGTAAACTTTCTACCATGAAAGCGCCGGTTATCTTTGCTGCCGAAGTGGCAACGGGCCTGTTTGGGCACCTGGTCGGTGCTATCGCAGGCGGTGCGGTCTATCGCAAATCAACGTTCCTGCTCGACTACCTTGGCAAGCAGGTTCTGCCGGAGTGGCTGACCATCGAAGAGCATCCGCATCTGCTCAAAGGCCTGGCCTCAACGCCGTTTGACAGCGAAGGCGTGCGCACGGAGCGCCGCGACATCATCAAAGACGGCATCCTGCAACAGTGGCTGCTGACTAACTATTCCGCACGCAAACTGGGCCTGAAAAGCACCGGACATGCGGGCGGCATCCATAACTGGCGCATCGAAGGGCGTGGCCTGGACTTTGACGGCATGCTTAAAGAAATGGGCACCGGTCTGGTTGTTACCGAGTTGATGGGCCAGGGCGTAAGCGGTATTACCGGAGATTACTCTCGCGGCGCGTCCGGCTTCTGGGTCGAAAACGGTGAAATTCAGTATCCGGTGAGCGAAATCACCATCGCCGGAAACTTAAAAGATATGTGGCGTGATATTGTCACAGTAGGCAGCGATATTGAGAAGCGCAGCAACATTCAGTGTGGTTCTGTGCTGTTACCGGAGATGAAAATCGCCGGTCAGTAGAGCGATTTGGGGCGCGTCCTGCCGCGCCCTTGTGCAATATTTTAATAAGGTGATGTAATGCGTAAGCACATAATTGCAATGTTGGCAGTATCATCCGTTTTATTTACCACCGCGGCAATGGCGAAAGACGTAGGCGATGATATGGATACCATCGCGGAGAACTACAAAATCGTGTTGAAAACCGATGACGCAGCGGAGTTAAAAACTTCGCTGAACAACATGCGCACCGCAGCGCTAGATGCCCAGAAAGGTACGCCGCCGAAGCTGGAAGATAAAGCAGCGGACAGCGCGGAGATGAAAGATTATCGCCACGGTCTGGATCTGCTGGTCGGGCAAATCGACGGCGCTTTGAAGCTTGCAAATGAAGGTAAGGTAAAAGAAGCGCAAAGCGCTGCCGAAGCGTTTAAAGGCACACGCAATACCTACCATAAGAAGTATCGCTAAGTAGATGTATATGGCGGATGCCGCGAGTTTATCCGCCATATATGCAAAACGATCGCGGTTTAAACACCATCCGCCGCCCTCCAGCAAGAGTAACATCAATACGGTTTTTGCCGCCCAGACCTGCAACATAGTGCTAATTCGCGGGATGTCTCGCCACAGATATGTTTGTATATAGAAGTTAAAAAATCACCCCGAAAGCCATATCTTCTGCCTGACTCGTGCGGGCTGATTAAATTTTTAGCAGCAAGCTTTATCTTCTCAAAACTCCCATAAACCCCGTCAGTAACTTCCCCTAAACCGTCCTTACTTCACAATTTTGGTTAAAAACTCTCGCTGCCCGGTGCGGCACTGGTTTGCCAATCATGTGACACGTATCACATTAACCCGGTGAATTATCACGATCCGGTCGCTTTTTGTGGAACAGATCGTTAACGCCGCTGCTATTTCCACTTCGAAGTGGAAAACAACTCGCTACAAACAAATCTCCCCCGTCGCTACCTTATCGTCATATCAGTGAATGAGGTACGTAGTGTGAATAATGGAGCGGTAAAGGGTAACGAAGCCGGAAATAGTGAGGTCACGGCGCTGACGGAAAAGGTGCAGGCATTTATCAATGCGCTGCTGAAGACTCGCAATATCACGCCGAACGCGGTGCAGGAGCAAATGTTGACCTCCCACGTTCGCGCCATGGCGCATCGGTCGCTGACCGGTGAACCGCTGCCAGAAGTCGAGGAGAGTCTGTTTGATGAGATCTCTGCCGACTCGCTGGAAATGGCGAAAGTAGTGGTGGAGCAGTTTGGCAACCTGCCGGTTGAAGAGGCCTGGCTGTTGTCGGTGCATTTTGAAGTAGCGAAAGACAATCTTTGAACAATCAGGAGATGCAAATGGAACAAATTACCGTAGTCATTGGCGACCGCCTGGGCAAAGGCCAGAAAGTTGCGGCAGGGATCGAAAAAGCGGGTGGTCGTGCAGTGGTCATTCCTGGTGTGGCCGCCGATATGAAGCTGGGCGACGTGATGAAAGCGGAAAATGCCGCCTTTGGGATCTCCTTCTGCGGCAGCGGCGGGGCAGGAGCCATCACCGCGCAGACCAAACATGGCTACAAAGCCAAATATGGTATGCGCTCTGTGGATGAAGGCGTTACCGCCATCAACGAAGGCAATAACGTTTTAGGTTTTGGCTTTATGGATAAAGAAGAGCTGGGCGAGCGCCTGGTACAGGCCTGGAACAAGAAGTACGGCAGTTGAGTATGAAAGAACACTTCTCCGACACGGTAAGAGTAAGCGGACGTGGCGATACCAAAGCCAAAGCCTTTGCCGATGCCCTGAACCAGGTTCAGGGCACGGTGCTCAAATCCTCGCCTTACATATTACTGCGTATTGAGCCACAGGATGTACAGGTGGTGCAGGCGCGGGTACAGGTGAAGAAAGAGGCCTTTTTGTTCTTCTTTTTGAAGCGCGAACGGCGGACGTTCAGCGTGGAGCTGGATGTCATCATCAACGTGACGGCAATCAATCTCGATAAAGTGGATTTCGTCGCGCATTAAAATCACACAGAAAGGACAGACTGATGTTCTTAATAATATTAATAAAATCACTCATCATCGGGGGGCTTGTCGGCGTAGGTGTTGGCGCCGGAGCTGCACGCATGTTTCACGCGCCAACCACTCAGGGAATGGGCGCTTTTCGTACACTCGGCGAGCTGAATTCCTGTGAGGGAGACCCGGCTTCGCACTTCTCCTTTGGATTAGGATTCTTCTTCAACGCATGGGCCTCCTCCGTTGCGGCGGGTGCTTTTACTCAGGACGTTGACCACCGCATTATTCCGAACTGGGGGGCCGCCGCGTTGATGGTGAAAAACCGCAACGTCGCCGAAACCCTGCACGATCCGAAAAAAATGGCCATTGCTTGCGGACTTATCGGCATGGTCGTCGTTGCGTTTCTCAACAGTACCGCTTCCGCCGTGCCGGCAGCGCTGCAGGTTACCGCCGTTAAGGTACTGGTTCCTGCCGCAAACCTGCTGGTGAACACCGTCATGCCGGTTATCTTCTGGCTGGCGGCGATTGATGCCGGTAAAAAATCAGGCTTCTGGGCCACCATTTTTGGCGGCTGCGCGCAGTTGATTATGGGCAACGCCGTACCGGGCCTGGTGCTGGGCATCCTGATCGGTAAAGGTGTGGAAGAGAGCGGCTGGCACCGCGTCACCAAAGTGATGATGACCGCCATCGTCGCGCTGTTCGTGCTGAGCGCCTTCTTCCGTGGTTTCGACATGAAAATGATCGAATCCTTCCATATGACCGTGCCGAACTGGCTGGATCTGATTCATAACTCTCTGAGCGGAAAATAACGGAGCCTGCAATGGAAGAGAATAAAGGGTTTTGGTATGCCGACTGGTCGTTCCCGATTTTTGTTGGTCTGCTTTCCTCCGGCGTGTTCGCCGGGACACATATGTACTACCTGTACGGTATCGGGGCGTTTAACGAAGTAGCGTTTGTCTCCATGCTGCGCGCCGGGATTGATACCGGAGTTTATGGTGCGGTAGCGGCCTTCGGTGCAAGCTTCCTGTTTGCGCGCATTATTGAAGGTTCGTTGGTGGGAATTCTGGATATCGGCGGCGCGATTCAAACCGGCGTGGGTTTGGGCGTTCCTGCCCTGCTGCTGGGCGCAGGTTTTGTCTTCCCGGTCGCCAACTTTGCTGCCTCTCTGGTGACAGGGCTGGTGCTCGGCCTGGCAATTGGCTACCTGATTATCCTTGCGCGTAAATTCACCATCAACCAGAGCGACTCCACCTACGGTGCGGACGTGATGATGGGTGCGGGTAACGCTTCGGGCCGCTTTCTTGGACCGTTGATTATTCTGAGCGCCATGACCGCCTCAATCCCAATTGGCGTTGGCTCCCTGATTGGCTCTTTATTGTTCTACCTCTGGGGCAAGCCAATTACCGGCGGTGCGATTCTGGGAGCGATGATTTTAGGGGCCATTTTCCCGGTCGCTTTGTAAGACTAAATGGCGGATGGGCGCTGCGCCATCCGCCGCTGAAGGAGTAAATCATGTTCGACTTAATCCTGCGCCAGGCCCGCCTGGTGGACGATACGGTTATCGATATCGCACTCAAAGACGGCAAAATTGCTGCGCTGGGCGAGGTGACCGGTGAGGCGCATGAGGTACGGGTGCTAAACGGCAAGTATTACCTCAGCGCAGGCTGGATTGATTCCCACGTTCACTGTTACCCAAAATCCCCGATTTATCACGATGAGCCAGACAGCATTGGTATTCATACCGGCGTGACGACCGTTGTAGATGCGGGGAGCACCGGCGCGGATGATATCGATGAGTTTTACGAGATAACGCGCAAAGCGGCGACGGATGTTTATGCGTTGCTGAACATTTCTCGCGTGGGGCTTATCGCCCAGAACGAACTGTCGGATATGGCGAATATCGACAAAATCGCCGTGCGTGATGCGGTGAAGCGCAACCCCGGTTTTATCGTTGGAATTAAAGCACGCATGAGCAGCAGCGTGGTGGGCGCCAACGGGATTAAACCTCTTGAGCGCGCTAAAGAAATCCAGCGCGAAAATGGCGATTTACCATTGATGGTACACATTGGTAATAACCCACCTAATCTGGATGAAATTGCCGATTTGCTGACAAGCGGCGATATCATCACCCACTGCTACAACGGTAAACCAAACCGTATTCTCACGCCTGCGGGTGAGCTACGCGCCTCTATTGCCAGCGCTATTCAGCGCAGCGTGCGCTTGGACGTGGGCCACGGTACTGCCAGCTTCAGCTTTGAAGTCGCGAAAATCGCCATCAAACAGGGCATTTTCCCGCACACTATCAGCTCGGATATTTACTGCCGCAATCGCATTAACGGGCCGGTTCACAGCCTGGGCGCGGTGATGTCTAAATTCCTCTCCATCGGGCTTTCTCTACCGCAGGTGATTGACTGCGTTACCGCTAATGCCGCAGACGGGCTGCGTCTGAAACACAAGGGGCGTCTGTCCGTTGGGCTGGATGCGGACCTGACTATTTTTGAATTACGCCGCCAGCCGACGGTGTTCACGGATTCCGAACAGCAAACGCTCACGGGCGAGCTGTTGCTGGCGCCGCTTGCCGCCGTACGCGCCGGAAAGTGGTTTACTACCGAACAAGGAAAAGCAGAACATGCCTTCGATCTATGAGAAATACAATTTAAAACAGGTGATTAACGCATCAGGCCGTATGACCGCGCTGGGCGTTTCCACGCCGCGTCCGGAAGTTGTGGAGGCGGTCACTACCGGCATGAATCACTATTTTGAAATGAAAGATCTGGTGAACAAAACCGGTGAGTACATCGCCAGACTGCTGGATGTGGAAGCGGCGACCGTGGTCTCCTGCGCTTCTGCGGGTATTGCTCAATCCGTTGCGGCAGTGCTGGTAAAAGACAACGCCTGGCTGATTGAAAACCTGCACGCGGCGCCGCTTGATAACAACGAAATTGTGTTGCCAAAAGGCCACAATGTGAACTTTGGCGCCCCGGTTGGCACCATGGTGAACCTTGGCGGCGGCAAAGTTGTGGAAGCGGGTTACGCGAATGAATGTTCCGCCGATCAGCTTGCTGCGGCGATTTCCCCGCGCACGGCCGCGATTTTGTATATCAAATCCCACCACTCGGTGCAGAAAAGCATGCTCAGCGTTGAGCAGGCGGTCGTTGTGGCGCGTAAATATGGCCTGCCGTTGATTGTTGATGCCGCAGCCGAAGAAGATTTGCAGAGTTACTACCGTGCCGGCGCGGACCTGGTGATTTATAGCGGCGCGAAGGCTATAGAAGGGCCAACCAGCGGACTGGTTATCGGCAAAGAGCAGTACGTAGAGTGGGTGAAGCTACAAACCGGCGGTATTGGCCGTGCGATGAAGGTGGGCAAAGAGGGTATTCTTGGCCTGACCTGCGCCATTGAGCACTATCTCACCGCTGAAAAAGAGTCGGGCGAGCAGATGGTGCAGAAAATGACGCCGTTTATCGACAGCCTCAACACGCTGGATGGCGTAAGCGCCCGTGTAGTATGGGATGCGGCAGGCCGTGACATCGCCCGCACCGAAATTAAGTTTGATGAAGCCACCATCGGCATCAGCACAGGCGAGCTGGTGAGCGCGCTTAAACAGGGCGAGTACGCGATCTATTTCCGTGGCTACAAGGCCAACGAAGGGATTATCGAAGCCGACGTGCGCAGCGTCAGCCCGCAGCAGCTCGAGATTATTTATCGCTGCATCAAAGCAAACATCAGCAAGGAGAAGCAGGCATGAAACTGACCCCAAACTTTTACCGCGACCGCGTGTGCCTGAACGTACTGGCCGGTTCGAAAGAGAATGCAGCAGAGATTTACGAGGCGGCGCAGGGCCATGTGCTGGTTGGCGTGCTTTCTAAAAACTATCCGGATGTTGCAAGTGCGGTTGCGGATATGCGCGATTATGCTGCGCTTATCGAAAATGCGCTTTCCGTGGGCCTTGGCGCGGGCGATCCGAATCAGTCGGCGATGGTGAGTGAAATCTCCCGTCAGGTACAGCCGCAGCACGTAAACCAGGTATTTACCGGCGTGGGAACCTCCCGTGCATTGCTGGGACAAAACGAAACCGTGGTTAACGGCCTGGTTTCCCCTACGGGCACCGTCGGCATGGTAAAAATCTCCACCGGGCCGCTAAGTTCAGCGGCACCCGACGGTATAGTGCCGGTTGAAACCGCCATTAAGCTGCTGAAAGATATGGGCGGTAGCTCAATCAAATATTTCCCGATGGGCGGGTTGAAATGCCGTGATGAATTTAAAGCGGTTGCCGAAGCCTGTGCGAAGCATGATTTCTGGCTGGAACCGACCGGCGGCATCGATCTGGATAACTATGAAGAAATTTTGCAGATAGCGCTGGATGCGGGCGTGAGTAAAGTTATCCCGCATATTTACAGTTCAATTATTGATAAAGCGACCGGCAATACGCGTCCGGAAGATGTGCGTACGCTGCTGGAAATGACGAAGAAGCTGGTTGGGTAATATTTTACTCTTATCCCCCTTCTGCAAGGGAGGGGGCCAAACAACAACGAGGATCTTCCATGCCTGCAACACGTAATCTCCTTATCGCTTCCCTGGCTATGGTTGCCGGAACGGCGGCCGCCCAGCAGTTCGCCTGGGTCAGCACCTACAATCCGAACGGCGAGGGCGTATACCGCTTTCAGGTCGATACGAAAACCGGGGCGTTGAGCAACAAAACGCTGGTTAACGAGCTACCTAACGCCGCGCAGTTAACCGCTGCAAAAGATGGCAAAACGTTGTACGTGGCGAGCGAAGCGGAGAAAGGCGTTATTGCGGCGTTGCGCGTTGGGGAGGATGGCAATCTCACGGAACTCAACCAGGTATCCTCCGGCGGTGCCGGGCCGGTTTATCTGTCGCTTACGCCAGACGGCCGCTATCTGCTGGTTGCCAACTATATCAGCGGCAGTATCGCGGTATTACCGGTGAAAGAAGACGGCAGCCTGAGCGAAGCCAGCGACACCAGACAGGATGAAGGCCAGCCTGGTGCTGCGAAACCGGAGGCCGCGGTGGAAGGCAGCTTTGCGATAAGCGATCATAACGGTCCGCATGCGCATATGATCGGTGCCGATCCAAGCGGAAAATTCGTCTTCTCCACGGATCTCGGCTTAGATCGTATCTATCAGTACCGTTTTGATAATAAGACCGGCAAGCTTACGCCAAACGATCCGCCGTTTATCGCCGCTTCATCTAAGGGAGCGGGCCCGCGTCATTTTGTGTTTACGCCCGCGGGCGACGGCCTGTGGTTGATTAACGAAGAATCCTCTACGCTTACTTATTATCAACTTGATACGGCAAAAGGCACCTTAACCGCAGGCAAAACCGTTTCCGCGCTGCCGAAAGGTTACAAAGGAACAAGCTTTGCGGCGGGCTTAGTACTGAGCCACGATGGTAAGCAGCTTTATGTCGCTAACCGTTTGCACAACAGCATCGCGCATTTCACCGTGTCGGCAAACGGCACGCTGACGCATCAGGACGATATCTGGACACGGGGCGATTACCCGCGCACGTTAACGCTCGACAACAATGGCAGGTATCTCTACGCCATGAATCAGCGTAGCGATAACATCACCCGTTTTAGCGTTGCGCCGCAGGACGGCAAGCTGACCTTTATTGAGGATTACGTGGCGGCAGGAAGCCCATCGCAATTAATTTTTACCCCCGCGAAATAGCCGTGGCGGGCGCTCCCGTGCGCCCGCTTAATGAAAGGATACTGCTGTGAGATTCCCAAACCTTCGTCTGGCCCAGCTTTTTGAGATGCTCCAGAATGAGACGCTGCCCCAGGATGAACTGGCGCGGCGTTTGTCGGTTTCGACACGCACCGTGCGGGCCGATATCACCGCGTTAAATGCTTTAATAGCCGGGTATGGCGCACAGTTTATTTTGAATCGCGGCGCGGGTTATCAGCTCAAAATCGATGATGCGACTCGCTATCAGGAATTTGTTTTGCAGCCGTCCCGCCAGCTGCGTGTGCCGCGCACTTCGCCAGAACGTGTGCATTATCTGGTGGTGCGTTTTCTGACCTCCGCCTTTTCGCTCAAGCTGGAAGAGCTGGCTGAAGAGTGGTTTGTCAGCCGGGCAACGTTACAAAGCGATATGGCAGAGGTTCGCGAATGGTTTAACCGTTATAACCTGACGATAGAAACCCGCCCCCGTCACGGTATGAAGCTGTTTGGCAGCGAAACGGCAGTGCGGGCATGCCTGACCGATTTGCTCTGGCAGCTTATGCAGGAAGACAGCGACAATCCTCTGCTGAACGAAGAAACGCTCAACGGTGACGTACGGGCACAGTTAGCGACGGATCTGCATGATTGTTTTACCCGCTACCGTATTCGCCTGACGGACGAAGGCGAGCAGTTTATCCGCCTGTATTGCGCCGTGGCGGTACGACGTATCAGCGAAGGCTACCCGCTGGCGGAGTTTAAAGCAGCCGACGTGGACGATGGCATACGCGAAGCCGCACGCCAGATTACCGCGCTGCTTCAAAAATTTGCGGGAAAACCGCTTTCCGAAGCGGAGGAGCAGTGGTTACAGGTGCATATCGCTGCACGACAGGTTCAGGAGGTGGCGCCCAGCGCCATCAGCGCCGACGACGACGAAGCGCTGGTAAACTACATTCTGCGCTATATCAACACGCACTATAATTACAATTTGCTGACGGATACCCAGCTGCATGCCGACCTGCTCACGCATATCAAAACGATGATCACCCGCGTGCGCTATCAAATAAATATTCCTAACCCGCTGCTTTCCAACATTAAACAACACTACCCGATGGCCTACGACATGACGCTGGCGGCGGTATCAAGCTGGGGGAAATACACGCCGTATGCTATCAGTGAAAATGAAATTGGCTTCCTGGTGCTGCATATTGGCGTGGGGCTGGAAAGGCATTACAACATCGGCTATCAGCGCCATCCGCAAGCGTTACTGGTCTGCGATACCGGCAACTCCACGGTGCGGATGATTCAGGCGATGTTACTGCGCAAGTATCCGCAAATCGAGGTGAAGCGCATTATTTCGCTACGTGATTATGAACAGCTTGAAAGCATAGACGAGGACTTCGTTATCTCCACCGCGCGGGTAAACGAGAAAGAAAAGCCAGTCGTGACGATGGCGCCCTTCCCGACGGAGTATCAGCTCGAACAGCTCGGAAAACTGGTGCTGGTAGACCGGACCCGCCCTTATATGCTGGCGAAATATTTCGATGAAAACCACTTTGTCGTGATTGATGAACCGATGACCCAGCAGCAACTGTTCAGCACCCTTTGTGGGCAGCTTGAGCGGGAAGGCTATGTTAGTGAGGATTTCTATCCGTCGGTCGTAGAGCGTGAGGCGATTGTCAGCACCATGCTGGGTGATGGCATAGCGCTTCCCCACTCGCTGGGATTGATGGCCAATAAAACCGTCGTGTACACCGTACTGGCTCCGCAGGGGATAAGCTGGGGCGAGGAGACGGCGCACGTGATTTTCCTGCTGGCGATCAGTAAACGCGAATACGAAGAGGCGATGGCAATCTATGATTTATTCGTCACCATCCTGCGCGAAAGGGCAATGCCAAGGCTCAGGGACAGCAACTCTTTTCAGGGCTTTAAAACGGTGGCGATGGACTGTTTGAGTCGTTTTTAACTAAATAAAAAAGTGCCCTTCGGGTGAAGAGCACTGAAAAATTATTTCAGAATAGTAAAAGCAGTCGTAACGTGATTCACGCCGCTCACACGGCTGGCGATATCCGCAGCAGCTTTCCCTTCTCTGTCTGTCACCAGACCTAACAGGAACACTTCTCCGTCTTCGGTCGTTACCTTCACGTTAGAAGATTTCACCTGGTCGCTTGCCAGCAGCTGAGAACGGACTTTGGTGGTTACCCAGGTATCCGTTGACGCGGTGCCCAGCCCAACAGGCGCCTTGTTGCGAATTTCGTTATAGACTTCGGTTGCGCCATCCACGCCAAGCGCGATTTGTTTCGCACGCGAAGCCAGCTCGGTATTCTGCGTTTGCCCTGTCAGGAGCACTTTGCCCTGATAGGCGGTGACGTTGATACGGGCATCTTTTTTCAGCTGCTCGTCTTTACCCAGCGCGCTGTTAACGCGAAGCTCCAGCGTACCGTCATCAACCTGAGTACCTACGGTACGCGGGTCCGTTGCGGTTTTCGTCGCGACGGCAGCAGTGCCGACAACCGCGGCGGCAACACAGCCCTGTAGCGCAAGCGCGGTGATAAGGACTGCAAGTGGCTTAAATGCCTTCATCTGTACTCCTTAATCGTCCTGGTGAGGGAATAACGTATTATCAATCAAATCACATAGGCAGTTGACCGTCAGCATATGCATTTCCTGAATGCGCGCGCTGCGATGCGAAGGGATGCGGATTTCCACATCCTGCGGTCCTAATAGCCCGGCAAGTTCACCGCCGTCGTAGCCCGTTAGCGCAACGATGGTCATATCGCGAGTGACCGCCGCCTCAACCGCTTTTACGATGTCACGGCTGTTGCCACGCGTTGAGATGGCAAGCAGTACATCTCCGGCATGTCCTAACGCACGTACCTGTTTGGCATACACTTCTTCATGCAAACGGTCATTTGCGATAGCAGTTAAGACCACATTATCAGCATTAAGTGCAATGGCAGGTAAGCTTGGCCGCTCGGTCTCGAAGCGATTGATCATACTGGCAGCAAAATGCTGTGCGTTGGCAGCAGAGGTGCCGTTGCCACAACACAGAATTTTGTTGCCGTTAAGCAGCGACTGAACCAGCGTCATAGCTGCACGGGAGATGGCATCTGGCAGAGCTTCCGCTGCGGCAATCTGGGTTTGAATACTTTCCGTGAAGCAGACTTTGATTCTTTCGAGCACGTTGTTCTACCTGGTTACTTTAAACATCTGCGGTAAACGCGTTGGTTAACCACTCTATTTCATTGCCGGTGAAGGCTAACACATCGAAACGGCAATCCACAGTATCAAAACTACCTGATGTGCGGGCAAGCCAGTTCCGTGCGGCATGTAGCAGCTTATGCTGTTTGCTCCTGGTGACGCTTGCCGCAGCGCCGCCAAAGCGATGGCTGTTACGGTAACGCACTTCGACAAACACAATCACATCGTGCTGTTTCATGATGAGGTCGATTTCGCCGCCGCGTATGTGCACGTTGGCGGCGATAAAGCGTAGTCCTTTACGCTCAAGAAAGCGGCGCGCCTGTAGTTCATAGTGCGCGCCTGCCTGTTGGCGAGTCAGCTGGCCGGGATGATTTGGCCCTGAGAGAATTTCAGCCAATTTAACTTCCTGTTAATGACGCAGTCGGGGTTTGCGGAAAGCATGCCGGTATTGCCGCTTACCTGATAGCCTGGCACCTGACGGATCTGGGAGAAATGGTTTGCCAGCGACCAGGCGTCGGCTCCCATGGCGTACAGACGTGCCAGCGAGTAGTCATTACGCACAGCGTTCAGCGCCTGTTGCTGTAGTGCCGGATTGTCGCCAGAGAGCATGGGAATTTCGCTGAACTGCAGGCCTTCCATCTCCAGACGGAAGTCCGGGCCGTTTACGCCCTGAGAGCTGCGGGAGCTGGCATAAAGCTGCGCGCTGCTGCGGCTACCGGTGCGCATGGAAATCATTGGTTTGATAAGCGCTACTTCATTCGGCGTGGCCAGGATATAGGCTGCATCTACACCTTCGGCGGAGCCGCCGGTAATTTGCGCATCGGTTGGCGGCGCAGGAATTGTCAGGCCGCCGATGGTAACGGCTTCCTGCTGCGGTGCGGATGAGGCGACAGGCGTTCCGGTCAGAGCAATGCCAGACCCGCTGTTGATGCCCTGCTTGAGTTCGCTAACAGAACCGAACTGCTGTTGCAGTACGATGCCGCCGCCCAGTTTTTGCCACTCAGCGCTAAAGGCGCGTGTT
>DALYUA010000046.1:0-12821 GCA_031993245.1 Buttiauxella sp.
CGCAGGCTGTCCGGCACCAGTTTCATCATGTTTTCAGTGGTTCGAATCACAATCGGGATTTGCAGCAGCGCCAGCGCAATCACCCCGGCCCAGCCGGAGAAGTGCTGCATCTTCGCCACCACCACGGTGTAAACGAACAGGCCAACCACAATTGATGGCGCAGAAAGCAGAATGTCGTTGATAAAGCGAATGACTTCCGCAAGCCACGATTTACGACCGTACTCAGCCAGATAAATCCCCGCCATAATGCCAAGCGGCGTAACGAAAACCGTCGCCCACAGAATTAACAGGCCGCTGCCCGCCAGGGCGTTTGCCAGCCCGCCACCAGCCGTATTCGGCGGCGGCGTCATTTCGGTGAACAGCGCAAGGGACATACCGTCGATGCCACGCGTAACCGTTGAGAACAGGATCCACACCAGCCAGAACAAACCGAACGCCATGGTGCCCATAGAGAGCGTCAGGGCGATGCGGTTCTTCATGCGACGACGCGCCTGCATCTTGCGGCGAGATTCTGCCAGCTGAGCGTTAGCCTGCATTTCCATCGTGGTCATGAACGCGCCCCCTCGTTCTTCGCCAGGCGCATAATCATGAACTTAGAGATCGCCAGTACGATAAAAGTGATAACAAACAGAATCAGGCCAAGCTCCATCAGCGCTGCGGTATGCAGGCCGGATTCCGCTTCGGCAAATTCATTCGCCAGCGCGGAGGTGATGCTGTTGCCTGGCATATAAAGCGAAGCGTTATCGAGCTGGTAGGTGTTACCGATGATAAAGGTCACCGCCATCGTTTCACCAAGCGCGCGGCCAAGGCCGAGCATCACGCCGCCAATCACCCCATTTTTGGTGAACGGCAGGACGATACGCCAGATAACTTCCCAGGTGGTACAGCCGATGCCGTAGGCCGACTCTTTCATCATCACCGGAGTTTGTTCGAAGACATCGCGCATAACGGAGGCGATGTAAGGAATGATCATGATGGCCAGTATCACGCCCGCGGCGAGAATACCGATACCAAACGCCGGGCCGGAGAAGAGCGCACCGACAATAGGCACAGAAGAAAGCACATTACCCACCGGCTCCTGGAAGTAAGTTGCAAACAGCGGAGCAAAAATAAACAAGCCCCACATGCCGTAAACGATACTGGGAATAGCGGCTAACAGTTCAATGGCGATGCCTAACGGGCGCTTCAGCCAGCCCGGTGCCAGCTCTGTTAAGAACAGGGCGATACCAAAGCTTACCGGTACGGCAATCAGCAGCGCAATGAACGAGGTGACCAGCGTGCCGTAAATCGGCACCAGCGCACCGTAGATGTCGTTAGGGGCATCCCACTCTTTAGTCCACAGGAACGAGAAGCCAAATTTTTGGATACTCGGCCAGGAGGAAATAATCAGGGAGATGATGATGCCGCCCAGCAGAAATAGCACAATCAGCGCAGCCAGTCTTACCAGCGCGCTGAAAATCATATCGCCTTGTTTGCCAGGGGCTTTGAACATCGGCTTACTCACAGCCATAAATTACTCTTTTAGTTAAATGCGTTTTTTACGAAATGCCCGGTAGCACGACGCTTACCGGGCCTACAGAGCTACTGTAGGGCGGATAAGCAACAGCGCCATCCGCCATCTTCGTCAAAAATTTCCTATTAGTACAGCGCCTTACCGGAGCTATCTTTCACATTGGTCTTCCATGCAGCGCGAACCTGTTCAACCACCGTATCCGGCAGAGATGCGTAATCCAGGTCGTTAGCCTGTTTTGCACCCTCTTTGTACGCCCAGTCGAAGAACTTCAGTACTTCTGCGCCCTGCTCAGGATTCTTCTGCTCTTTGTGCACCACGATTAAGGTGGTATAGGTTATTGGCCATGCCTCATCGCCTTTCTGGTTTGTCAGGTCCTGAGCGAAGGATTTGCTCCAGTCCGCGCCTTTAGCCGCATTGGCAAAGTTTTCTTCAGAAGGCGCTACCGGTTTGCCATCGGCAGAAACCAGTTTGGTGTAAGCAAGGTTGTTTTGCTTAGCATAGGCATACTCGACATAACCAATTGAGCCAGGCAGACGCTGAACAAACGCCGCGATACCATCGTTACCCTTGCCGCCCAGGCCGGTTGGCCAGTTAACGGTGGAGCCGGCACCAACTTTAGATTTCCACTCTTCGTTCACTTTCGCCAGATAGCTGGTGAAGACAAACGAGGTACCGGAACCGTCAGCGCGACGCACAACGGCGATATTCTGCTGTGGCAACTTCATGCCTGGGTTGAGTTTGGCGATTGCCTCGTCATCCCATTTTTTAATTTTGCCCAGGTAGATATCGCCCAGGGTTTTCCCGTCAAGCACCAGCTCACCGGATTTCACACCCGGCAGGTTAACTGCCAGCACAACGCCGCCGATCACGGTCGGGAACTGGAACAGACCTTCCTGAGCCAGTTTGTCATCGGCCAGAGGAGCATCAGACGCCCCGAAATCTACGGTGTTAGCAATGATCTGTTTAACGCCACCGGAGGAGCCGATACCCTGGTAGTTTACTTTGTTACCAGTTGATTTTTGGTAGGTATCCGCCCATTTGGCATACACCGGCGCTGGGAAGGTTGCACCGGCACCGGTCAGGCTTGCGGCAGCGTTTACGCCGAAAGCGCTCAGGGATAAGGTCGCGGCGACAACAGTTGCGACAGTGGTACGCATAACTTTCATAATGTCTCCTGCAGAGGTGATAAACGTAATTCGTTGTTAAATCGTTACAGGAGAGAAAATAGGACAGTTTGGTGACAGTTAAATGTACGTATTATGACAGTTTTGTGACAGACGAAACTTTTCATCACCTCCACACTTAATTCACTGTTTATTAGTACAAATATCTCGTTACCCATACTCAAGAATGGAATGAGAAATGAAAAAACATCTGCCGATTTTATTCACAGCTTGTCTGACGGCTTTTTCTTCAATGAGCTTCGCAGCAACGATTCCGGTCACTACAGATACATTCAGTAGTTACAACGGGAACGATAATATCGCCGTGTTTACTGAAAGGGATTCGATAGAAGGTACCCCTATCACCGCTAGTTCACTTTCAGATGCTCTAAAAAGCGTAAACAAGCTGGAGTCAGTTAATAACGACAACGACCGTAAATTAAGCGATTTAACAAACAAGGTTTCACAGCTCGAAAGCAAGAATTCGGAGCAGGCGAGCAAAATCGATCGGCTGCAAAGTAGCATTGATGAGATGAAGCGCAGTAACGACAGTCTCTCAAGCCAGATTAAAGAGTTATCGAGCAAAATTAAGTGACAGAAAACACCCCGCTACCCGGTAGCGGGGTGACACATTGTTACTCAACCGTAACCGATTTTGCGAGGTTACGCGGCTGATCCACATCGGTGCCTTTAATCAGCGCGACGTGATAAGAGAGCAGCTGTAGCGGCACGGTGTAGAAGATTGGCGCAATCACCTCTTCAACATGCGGCATTTCGATAATGTGCATATTATCGCTGCTGGTAAAGCCTGCATCGTGGTCGGCGAAGACATACAGCTGGCCGCCGCGAGCGCGGACTTCTTCGATATTAGATTTCAGTTTTTCCAGCAGTTCATTGTTTGGCGCCACAACGATAACCGGCATATCCGCATCAATCAGCGCCAACGGGCCATGTTTCAGCTCGCCTGCCGCGTAGGCTTCCGCGTGAATGTAGGAGATCTCTTTGAGCTTCAGCGCGCCTTCCATCGCGATTGGGTACTGATCGCCACGGCCTAAGAACAGCGCATGATGCTTGTCGGAGAAATCTTCCGCAAGCGCTTCAATGCGTTTGTCCTGGGAAAGCATCTGCTCGATACGGCTTGGCAGCGCCTGCAGGCCATGCACGATATCGTGCTCAATCTGCGCATCGGCACCCTTCAGGCGACTCAGCTTAGCCACCAGCATCAGCAGAACGGTCAACTGCGTGGTGAAAGCTTTGGTGGAGGCCACGCCGATTTCGGTACCGGCATTGGTCATCAGCGCCAGATCTGATTCGCGCACAAGGGAAGAGCCCGGCACGTTACAAATCGCAAGCGACCCCAGGTAACCCAGCTCTTTGGAAAGACGCAGTGCCGCCAGGGTGTCCGCCGTTTCGCCAGACTGGGAAAGCGTGATCATCAGGCTATTACGACGTACCGCAGATTTGCGATAGCGGAATTCTGAAGCGATTTCCACGTCGCAAGGCACGCCTGCCAGCGACTCGAACCAGTAGCGAGAAACCATCCCGGAGTTGTACGAGGTGCCGCATGCCACAATCTGGATATGCTCAACCTGAGACAACATTTCGTTGGCCGTTGAGCCAAGCTCGGACAGGTCTACTTCGCCATGGCTGATGCGCCCGGCCAGCGTGTTTTTGATAGCGTTTGGCTGCTCGTAGATCTCTTTTTGCATGTAGTGACGGTAAACGCCTTTGTCGCCCGCGTCATACTGCAGATTAGATTCGATGTCCGGACGCTGTACCTGCTCGCCCAGAGTGTCGAATACGGTGACGGAGCGGCGGGTGACTTCTGCGATATCACCTTCTTCCAGGAAGATAAAGCGACGGGTTACCGGCAACAGCGCAAGCTGATCAGATGCAATAAAGTTTTCACCCATGCCCAGACCGATAACCATCGGGCTGCCGGAACGCGCGGCCAGCAGAACGCCAGGGTTACGGGTATCCATAATCACGGTACCGTATGCACCGCGCAGTTGAGGGATAGCACGCAACACGGCTTCACGCAGCGTGCCGCCCTGTTCCAGCTCCCAGTGCACTAAGTGAGCAATCACTTCGGTGTCGGTTTGTGAAGCAAACTTGTAGCCACGCGCCTGTAATGCTTCACGCAGCGGTTCGTGGTTTTCGATAATGCCGTTATGCACAACCACGATATGAGTGGATACATGAGGGTGGGCGTTAACTTCAGAAGGTTCGCCGTGCGTTGCCCAACGGGTATGAGCGATACCGGTTCCGCCATGCAGCGCGGAATCTTGCGCGGCTTCAGCCAGCTTCTGTACTTTTCCCAGACGACGCAAACGAGTCATATGACCCTGTTCGTCTACCACCGCAAGACCCGCGGAATCATAACCACGGTATTCCAGACGACGTAATCCTTCGAGAAGGATCTCAGCAATATCACGTTGCGCGACCGCGCCAACAATTCCACACATAGTAGTTAATTCCTGATAATGGCGTTTTCGCCATGTGTTGTCGCTGACCTGTATTTCCCGGTTATCCGGGCCCCGAGCCTTGTAGAGAGTGGGGTTATAGTTTGGTACTGCCGCGGGGCGGGCTATTTTCGAGAACAGCCTTCACCCCAGTCTCTCCCGAAAGAGAGGTAAATCTGCTTACTTTTTCTTCACCGGACGCTGCCAGCCCTGAATATGGGACTGTTTTACGCGGCTGACAACTAATTCATTTTCAGCAACGTCACGCGTTACGGTAGTGCCTGCGCCAATGGTGACGCCACTCGCAACGGTGACCGGCGCTACTAACTGCGTGTCAGAACCGACAAACACATCATCTCCGATGATGGTTTTGTGTTTATTAGCACCGTCATAGTTACAGGTGATGGTGCCCGCACCGATGTTCACGTTGTCGCCAATTTCGGCATCGCCCAGGTAACTCAGATGGCCCGCTTTCGAACCTTTGCCCAGACGCGCTTTTTTCATTTCGACGAAATTGCCGACGTGTGCGCCTTCCGCCAGCTCGGCACCCGGGCGCAGACGCGCGAACGGACCGATTGTGCAGGCAGCCGCAAGCCTGGAGTCTTCCACGACGGAATAAGGGCTGATTTCGCTGTCGTCGCCAATTACACAGTTTTTAAGCACGCAGCCGGTGCCGATTTTGACGCGATGGCCTAACGTGACGTTGCCTTCGATAATCACATTAGTATCGATTTCTACATCACGCCCGTGGTTCAGTACGCCACGCAGGTCGAAGCGTTGCGGATCGCGCAGCATGACGCCTGCCAACAACAGCTTGTCTGCCTGTTCGGTCTGGTAGACGCGCTCAAGACGGGAGAGTTGCAGGCGGTTGTTCACGCCTTCCACTTCACTCAGTCTGTCTGGATGCACCGCGGTGATTTCACGGCCTTCCTGATGCGCCAGAGCGATGATATCGGTGATATAGAATTCGCCCTGGGCGTTGTTGTTGTCCAGCTTGCCCAGCCAGCGTTTCAGATCCGCACCGTTGGCAATCAAAATGCCGGTATTGATTTCGTTAATTTTGCGCTGCTCATCCGTGGCGTCTTTGTGCTCCACAATTCCGGTAACGGTGCCATTTTCACGGGCAATACGGCCATAACCGGTTGGATCATCCAGTTTTACGGTAAGCAGACCGATGCCGCCCTGCGGTTTAGCCTCACGCAGACGTTGTAGCGTTTCAACAGAGATAAGCGGCACATCGCCGTACAACATCAGGATGTCTTCATCATCCGCAAAGAACGGGGCAGCCTGCTGCATGGCGTGGCCTGTACCCAGTTGCTCGGCCTGCAAAACCCAGTTCAGCGAGTCATCGCCAAGCGTTTGTTTAAGCAGATCGCCGCCGTGACCGTACACCAGATGCACACGCTGAGCGCCTAAATTATTAGCCGCATCAATGACATGCTGAACCATTGGTTTCCCGGCAAGGGTATGTAGCACCTTCGGGAGGTCGGAATACATGCGGGTCCCTTTGCCTGCGGCAAGGATTACCACGCTCATCGCACTGTTTGACATACGCGTCCTGACTTTAAATTGTGAGAGAAGTAAAACGATTTCTCGTTGAAAATTCTACATATTTTGCATCTAAAAACACCCTGGCGTAAATTTACCCGGCCAGACGGCTTTTTCACACGCTCAGCGCTCAAGTTTAAGTGGATTCAGGCCAAATATGTACATCCATTCGACTGATATTAAGCTATCTCCCTGGATTACGGCTTCTTTTCAAGCGGGAATAAAGCCTGGGCGCAGGGAAGCGCAACAGCCAGGAGGGTAAATACGGCGATGGGACGTTCAAAACAGATTATTTATTGCGCGATAAATGGTTCAGGCGAAAAAAATGCCAGTCAGGGATCCTGGCTGGCATTTGTCTTTTCAAGCAGGTAGTTACATCGCTTTTCTGGTCAATTCGATAACGCGCAGTTTTGCGATCGCTTTCGCCAGTTCAGCAGAAGCCTGAGCGTAGTCCACATCACCGTGGGAGCTGTGAATGTGCTCTTCCGCTTTACGTTTCGCTTCCAGGGCTCGCGACTCGTCGAGATCCTGGCCGCGAATTGCGGTATCAGCCAGCACGGTAACCGTGCCAGGCTGCACTTCCAACACACCACCGGACAGATAGATATACTCTTCTTGTCCGTGCTGTTTCACGATGCGGATCATACCAGGCTTAATGGCGGTGAGCAGCGGGGCGTGACCCGGGTAAATACCCAGTTCACCTTCGATGCCCGTTACCTGGATCTTTTCGACCAGACCGGAGAACATCTGTTGCTCCGCGCTGACGACGTCCAGGTGGTAAGTCATTGCCATATCACCCTCCGATTAAGGCGTTAAAGTTTTTTAGCTTTCTCAACGGCTTCGTCGATAGAGCCAACCATGTAGAACGCCTGCTCTGGCAGATGGTCGTATTCACCGTCCATGATGCCTTTAAAGCCACGGATGGTGTCTTTGAGCGACACATACTTGCCTGGAGAACCGGTGAAGACTTCTGCCACGAAGAACGGCTGAGACAGGAAGCGCTGGATCTTACGCGCACGTGCTACAACCAGTTTATCTTCTTCAGACAGTTCATCCATACCGAGAATGGCGATGATGTCTTTCAGTTCCTGGTAACGCTGCAGAATAGACTGCACGCCACGCGCGGTGTCGTAGTGTTCCTGACCCACAACCAGTGGATCCAACTGACGGCTGGTGGAGTCCAGCGGGTCAACTGCCGGGTAGATACCCAGAGAAGCGATCTGACGGCTCAGTACCACGGTTGCATCTAAGTGAGCAAAGGTAGTGGCTGGAGATGGGTCAGTTAAGTCATCCGCAGGTACGTATACCGCTTGTACAGAAGTGATGGAACCGGTTTTGGTGGAGGTGATACGCTCCTGCAAAACACCCATCTCTTCTGCCAGCGTTGGCTGATAACCTACCGCAGAAGGCATACGACCCAGCAGCGCAGATACTTCTGTACCGGCCAGGGTATAACGGTAGATGTTATCAACGAACAGCAGAACGTCACGGCCTTCATCACGGAATTTCTCCGCCATAGTCAGACCGGTCAGCGCAACGCGCAGACGGTTACCCGGTGGCTCGTTCATCTGGCCATACACAAGGGATACTTTGTCGATAACGTTGGAGTCGGTCATTTCGTGGTAGAAGTCGTTACCCTCACGAGTACGCTCACCCACGCCTGCAAACACGGAGTAACCGGAGTGCTCGATCGCGATGTTACGGATCAGCTCCATCATGTTTACGGTTTTACCTACACCCGCACCACCGAACAGACCAACTTTACCGCCCTTAGCGAACGGACACATCAGGTCGATAACTTTGATGCCGGTTTCCAGCAGATCCTGGGAGCTTGCCAGCTCTTCGTAGCTTGGCGCAGCGCGGTGGATAGCCCAACGCTCTTCTTCACCAATCTCGCCTTTCATGTCGATTGGGTCGCCCAATACGTTCATGATACGGCCCAGCGTTGCTTTACCTACCGGTACTTCGATTGGGTGATCGAGGTTGGTTACTACCAGACCGCGACGCAGGCCATCAGAAGAACCCATGGCGATGGTACGAACCACGCCACCACCGAGCTGTTGCTGAACTTCCAGCACCAGACGGTCATCACCGTTTGTAACCTCGAGGGCGTCGTACACTTTTGGTACGGCATCCTGAGGGAACTCGACGTCCACCACGGCGCCGATTACCTGGATAATCTTTCCAGTAGCCATCTTGTTGAATCCTCTACGTAATTCGTTTACCCGTCATATTTCGACTTGCAGATGCGTTGACTGCCTTCCCTCACCTCAGTCACTTACCTAAGTAAGCTCCTGAGGACTCGCTCAGTTGCCGCCTTTCTGCAAACCGAACTATTTAGGGTAACCACCTGGTTATACCGCGGATGCGCCACCGACGATTTCGGTGAGTTCCTGAGTAATGCTGGCCTGACGAGCTTTGTTGTATACCAACTGCAGCTCTTTAATCAGGCTGCCGCCATTGTCGGTAGCGGCTTTCATCGCCACCATTCGTGCGGCCTGCTCGCTGGCCAGGTTTTCTACGACGCCCTGATAAACCTGAGATTCCACATAACGACGCAGCAGGGTATCCAGCAGCGCTTTAGGATCAGGTTCATACAGATAATCCCAGGATTTCTTTTTCAATTCGCCGTCTTCTGCTGGCGGTAACGGCAGCAGCTGGGTGATTGTCGGAACCTGAGACATAGTGTTTATAAATTTGTTGCTGACAACATACAGCTTGTCCAGACGGCCTTCATCGTAGGCCTGCAACATCACTTTCACCGGGCCAATCAACTCGGACAGGGAAGGGTTATCGCCCATACCGGTCACCTGAGCAACAACATTGCCGCCCACGGAGTTGAAGAAAGAGACGCCTTTGGAGCCGATCATCGCGATTTCGCTTTGAACGCCTTTATCGGACCACCCTTTCATGTCAGCCAGCAGCTTTTTGAACAGGTTAATGTTCAAGCCACCGCACAGACCACGGTCAGTGGACACCACCAGGTAGCCCACGCGTTTAACTTCGCGTTCATCCAGGTATGGGTGTTTGTATTCAAGATTACCCAGAGCAAGATGGCCAATCACTTTACGCATGGTGTCTGCGTAAGGACGGCTGGCTGCCATGCGTTCCTGCGATTTACGCATTTTGGACGCGGCGACCATTTCCATTGCTTTGGTGATCTTCTGCGTGTTCTGGACGCTTGCGATCTTACTACGTATCTCTTTTGCGCCGGCCATGAGCTTCTCCTCAATGCCTTGCGGCTTGCCCTAAGACAAGCCGCCAGACTTTACCAGGACTGAGTTGCTTTGAAGGAATCGAGGATGCCTTTCAGCTTGCCTTCGATTTCGTCGTTATAGCCACCAGATTGGTTGATTTCTTGCATCAGCGGAGCATGGTCACGGTCAACGTAAGCCATCAGAGCGGCTTCGAAGCTACCGATTTTAGCCAGTTCCACATCTTCGAGGTAACCACGTTCAGCAGCGAACAGAACCAGAGACTGGTGCGCAACGGACATCGGCGCATACTGTTTCTGTTTCAGCAGCTCGGTCACTTTCTGACCGTGGCTCAGCTGTTTACGGGTCGCATCGTCAAGGTCGGATGCAAACTGAGAGAACGCTGCAAGTTCACGGTACTGTGCCAGCGCGGTACGGATACCACCGGACAGTTTTTTCATGATCTTGGTCTGAGCTGCACCACCAACACGGGATACGGAGATACCCGGGTTAACCGCAGGACGAATACCGGCGTTAAACAGGTTGGATTCCAGGAAGATCTGACCATCGGTAATGGAAATTACGTTGGTCGGAACGAACGCGGAAACGTCACCAGCCTGCGTTTCGATGATCGGAAGCGCAGTCAGAGAACCGGTTTTACCTTTCACTTCGCCTTTGGTGAATGCTTCAACGTATTCAGCGTTGACACGCGCAGCACGTTCCAGCAGACGGGAGTGGAGATAGAAGACGTCGCCCGGATAAGCTTCACGACCTGGTGGACGACGAAGCAGCAGGGAGATCTGACGGTAAGCAACAGCCTGTTTAGACAGATCGTCATAAACGATCAGCGCATCTTCACCGCGGTCACGGAAATATTCACCCATCGCGCAACCGGAGTACGGTGCCAGGTATTGCAGCGCAGCAGATTCTGATGCAGTCGCAACAACAACGATGGTGTTTTCCAGTGCGCCGTGCTCTTCCAGTTTACGCACCACGTTGGAAATGGTGGACGCTTTCTGGCCGATGGCAACATAGATACATTTGATGCCGGAATCACGCTGGTTGATGATCGCATCGATCGCCAGCGCGGTTTTACCGGTCTGACGGTCACCGATGACCAGCTCACGCTGACCACGGCCGATTGGAATCATGGCATCAACAGACTTATAGCCGGTCTGAACCGGCTGGTCTACGGACTGACGCTCGATTACGCCCGGTGCAATCGCTTCAACGGCAGAAAAACCGTCGTGCTCAAGCGGACCTTTACCGTCGATTGGCGCACCCAGGGTGTTCACCACGCGGCCCAGCAGGCCACGACCGACAGGAACTTCAAGGATACGACCGGTACACTTAACCTTCATGCCTTCGGCAAGGTCAGCGTACGGGCCCATTACTACCGCACCTACAGAGTCGCGCTCGAGGTTCAGTGCAATGGCGTAACGGTTACCCGGCAGGGAAATCATCTCACCCTGCATGACATCGGCCAGGCCGTGTACGCGGATGATACCGTCACTTACGGAAACAATAGTACCTTCGTTGTGAGCTTCGCTCACTACATTGAACTGAGCAATGCGCTGCTTGATCAGTTCGCTGATTTCGGTGGAATTCAGTTGCATGCTCCAGTCCCCTTAAGACTGCAAGACGTCTGCAAGGCGATCAAGACGGCCGCGTACGCTACCATCAATGACCATATCACCCGCACGGATGATGACACCTGCCATTACAGACTTATCAATTTTGCAATTCAGCTTCACTTTGCGTGACAGACGTTTTTCCATCGCGGCGCTGATTTTCGAGAGCTGTGCTTCACTCAGTGCGCTGGCGGAAGTCACTTCGACTTCAACCGTGGCCTCCCGGGCTGCACGCAGTTGCACGAATTGCTCAAGAACATCAGGAAGAACCTTCAGACGCCCGTTTTCAGCCATCACCCGAATCAGGTTCTGGCCATTGGCGTCGAGCTGGTCACCACAGATAGTAATAAACGACTCAGAGAGCGTTTCCGGAGCCAATGCTCCGGAAAGAAGCTCTGCCATTTCTTCGTTTTTAGACACCTCGGCGGCGAAAGCCAGCATATTCTGCCAGTTATCGACGCTCTGGTGTTCGACGGCAAAGTCAAAAGCTGCTTTGGCGTAGGGGCGAGCTACAGTAACAAATTCAGACATCAGCCCCTCCCTCCTTACAGTTCAGCGACCAGTTTATCAACGATGTCGCTGTTAGCAGCTTCATCCACGGAACGTTCAATGATCTTCTCGGCACCGGCGATAGCCAGCAGAGCAACCTGCTTACGCAATTCTTCGCGAGCGCGTTTACGCTCTGCGTCGATTTCTGCCTGAGCCTGTGCGACGATTTTGTTGCGTTCCTGCTCTGCCTCGGTTTTAGCTTCTTCAACGATTTGAGCACGGCGTTTGTTCGCCTGCTCAATAATCACCTGAGCTTCTGCTTTAGCTTTTTTCAGCTGGTCGGTCGCGCTGGCCTTTGCAAGGTCAAGGTCCTTATGTGCACGTTCTGCAGAAGCGAGGCCGTCAGCAATTTCTTTTTGACGTTTCTCGATGGCTGCCATTAACGGCGGCCATACATACTTCATGCAGAACAGAACAAACAGGACAAACGCGATGGCCTGGCCGAGGATTGTTGCGTTAAGATTCACAGCACAATGCCTCTTTGTTAGTTAACGTTCTGATATTGCTTGGTATCTTAAGCAACGCTCACTACGCGACGGCGAACATCACGTACAGACCCAGACCAACAGCGATCATCGGGATTGCATCTACCAGACCCATAACGATAAAGAACTGAGTACGCAGCAGAGGAATCAGATCAGGTTGACGCGCAGCGCCTTCCAGGAATTTGCCCCCGAGGATGCCGATACCGATCGCAGCACCGATTGCCGCCAGACCCATCATCACAGCGGCAGCCATGTACAGCAGATCCATATTCAGGT
>DALYUA010000047.1:0-5619 GCA_031993245.1 Buttiauxella sp.
TTCGTTGGCGTGCTGAGTGCCGGTATCAACGCCGCCAGCCCGAACAAAGAGCTGGCTAAAGAGTTCCTGGAAAACTACCTGTTGACCGATCAGGGCCTGGCTGAAGTGAATAAAGATAAGCCGCTGGGTGCCGTTGCGCTGAAATCCTACCAGGAGCAGCTGGCGAAAGACCCACGTATTGCCGCCACCATGAGCAATGCCCAGAAAGGCGAAATTATGCCTAACGTTCCGCAGATGGCCGCCTTCTGGTATGCCGTTCGTACCGCGGTTATCAACGCCGTAAGCGGTCGTCAGACCGTCGATGCCGCGATGAAAGATGCCCAGGGACGTATCACCAAGTAATTTGTAGATAAATTCCCTCTCCCGCCTGGGAGAGGGAAAAATAATGAGTTGTAGAGGAAGACCCCATGGATGTAGTTAAAAAGCGCCACTGGTGGCAAAACGATGTGCTGAAATGGTCAGCGATCGGATTGCTAAGCCTGCTGGTCGGCTATCTTGTTGTTTTAATGTACGCCCAGGGGGAGTACCTGTTTGCCATTATGACGCTGATTTTAAGCGCCGTTGGCTTATACATTTATGCGAACCGCAAGGCTTATGCCTGGCGTTATGTTTATCCGGGGCTTGCCGGAATGGGGCTGTTTGTTCTGTTCCCGCTGGTCTGCACCATCGCTATCGCTTTTACCAATTACAGCAGCACCAACCAGCTCACGCAGGAGCGCGCGCAACAGGTGCTGATGGACCGGCAGTATCAGGCGGGTAAGACCTTTAACTTCGGCCTCTGGCCGGCGGGCGACGAGTGGCAACTGGCCCTTACCGACGGCGAAAGCGGCAAAACGTTCATTTCCGATAATTTCAAATTTGGCGGCGAGCAGCATCTGAAGCTCAAAGCAGCTGATGCGCTGCCTGCGGGTGAAAAAGCCAACCTGCGTGTCATTACGCAAAACCGCCAGGCGCTGACGCAAATCACCGCCGAAATGCCGGATGCCAGCACGCTGGTCATGAGTTCCTTACGCCAGTTCTCCGGCACTCGCCCGCTCTATACGCCAGGTGAAAACGGCGAGCTGACCAATAACCAAAGCGGCGTGAAGTACCGCCCGAATAACGATATCGGTTTTTATCAGGCCGTTAACGCCGACGGCAACTGGGCCAACGAGCAGCTAAGCCCGGGCTATACCGTTACCATTGGCTGGAAAAACTTCCTGCGCGTCTTCCATGACGAAGGCATTCAGAAACCCTTCCTCGCGATTTTCGTCTGGACAATTATCTTCTCGCTGTTAACAGTTGTGCTGACCGTGGCTGTGGGCATGGTGCTGGCTTGTCTGGTGCAGTGGGAATCACTGAAGGGCAAAGCGATTTATCGTGTGCTGTTGATTCTGCCTTACGCGGTGCCATCGTTCATCTCTATCCTGATTTTCAAGGGCTTGTTCAACCAGAGCTTTGGTGAGATCAACATGATGCTCAGCGCGCTGTTCGGCGTCAAACCAGCCTGGTTCAGCGACCCGACCACCGCACGTTCGATGGTCATTATCGTCAACACATGGCTGGGCTACCCGTACATGATGATCCTGTGCATGGGCCTGTTAAAAGCGATTCCGGACGACCTTTACGAAGCCTCGGCAATGGATGGCGCAGGGCCGTTCCAGAACTTCTTTAAAATCACGCTGCCGCTGCTGATAAAGCCGCTGACGCCGCTGATGATTGCAAGCTTCGCCTTTAACTTTAATAACTTCGTGCTGATTCAGCTGTTAACCAACGGCGGTCCGGACAGGCTCGGCACCACGACGCCCGCTGGCTATACGGACCTGCTGGTGAGCTACACCTACCGCATCGCCTTTGAAGGCGGCGGTGGCCAGGACTTCGGCTTAGCTGCGGCTATCGCCACGCTTATCTTCCTGCTGGTCGGTGTGCTTGCGATTATTAACCTGAAAGCCACCCGCATGAAGTTTGATTAAGGAGCGACACTCATGGCCATGGTTCAACCCAAATCACAAAAGCTGCGTTTGTTCACCACGCACCTGCTGTTACTGCTGTTTATCGCAGCGATCATGTTCCCGCTGCTGATGGTTATCGCCATTTCACTGCGTCCGGGTAACTTTGCGACCGGCAGCATCATTCCCGACCAGGTTTCCTGGGAGCACTGGAAGCTGGCGTTAGGTTTTAGCGTCGAACACGCCGACGGACGCGTTACGCCGCCGCCGTTCCCGGTCATGCTGTGGCTGTGGAACTCCATCAAAATTGCGGTGATTACGGCGATCGGCATCGTTGCGCTTTCCACAACCTGCGCCTACGCCTTTGCCCGCATGCGCTTCCCGGGTAAAGCCACCCTGCTTAAAGGCATGCTGATTTTCCAGATGTTCCCGGCGGTATTGTCCCTGGTTGCGCTGTACGCGTTATTTGACCGTCTCGGCCAGTACATTCCGTTTATCGGTTTAAATACGCATGGCGGGGTAATCTTCGCCTATCTTGGCGGTATTGCCCTGCACGTCTGGACGATTAAAGGCTATTTCGAAACTATCGACGGTTCGCTTGAAGAGGCGGCGTCGCTGGATGGCGCAACGCCGTGGCAGGCCTTCCGTCTGGTGTTGCTGCCGCTCTCGGTGCCGATTCTGGCGGTGGTCTTTATTCTGTCGTTTATCGCCGCGATTACCGAAGTGCCGGTGGCCTCGCTGTTATTGCGTGATGTGAACAGCTATACCCTGGCAGTAGGTATGCAGCAGTACCTCAACCCGCAAAACTACCTGTGGGGCGATTTTGCGGCGGCGGCGGTACTGTCCGCTATCCCGATTACCCTGGTGTTCCTGCTGGCGCAGCGCTGGCTGGTAGGGGGCCTGACCGCTGGCGGAGTCAAAGGTTAAAATTCCTGTAAGTCATTGCTTCATCTTTTCAATGCCACTGTAACCCTCAATTTGTCCTCGTATCATTTCTGGCGGCCCACGGGCCGCCCTTTTTTATTCCCGCTTCAGCCGGCTGCTGTTGCACAGCCACAGCGTAATGACCAGCAGCAAAATCGCTCCGGAATAGATCAGCACATCCAGCGGCTGTTTATGGTCGATGATAATCAACCGGACGATGGCGGTAATGCCGATATAGATAAAGTAGCGCAGCGGGAAGTGGTACCCGGACTGGAAATATTTGACGATCAGGGCGATAAATTCGAAGTAGAGAAAGTAGACCACCAGCCCCTCGATAAACAGGTATTTGCTGGCCTGTTCGCTGGGGGTGAACAGCACGTTGGCAAGATGCAGGGTTTCTTTACCGAGAAAGATGATGAGGATCAGGCCAAGCGTCAGCAGGCCCAGATTCAGTACCGTTTGCAGCACGGTGGAGATCAACTCAACGCGGGTGATAGTGGTCATAACAGCACCTTCAGGTTGGGGTCCCGAAAGGCTGTTATACGTTGAAAATGTGATCTGGATCCAGATTATTTACTTATATAAGCTCACGTACGCAGAAGGGCTGAGGGTGGATGACGCTTCGCTTATCCACCCGTCAGCTTTACCTGAAATTCAGACTCCGATCGCTCGTCATACTGTACAAATCAAACTTGCGCCCCAGCATCTGTCCGCCATCGCGGGTGAGCGGCGTCCAGCCAATCTGCGCACGGCTGCGGGTTGGCGACGAGGTAAAGATATCCAGCGGCACATTCACATAGAAGCCTTTGGTGAAGTCCCCTTCCCCATACTCCTGTTTTGAAACGTTAGTAATGGTGGCGTAAGTCCCAACCACAATACCGCTGTCGAAGCGTTTGGAAATTTCCAGCGTGCCGCCCTTATCTTTCGCCAGATACTGACCGACGCTCAGCTTCACCAGCACGTCATCGGCAAACGGCGGCGTCCAGTAGCCCGTCAGGTGGCCCGTTGGCGCGCTGTAATCGGTGAACTTCATCATATCCTGCGCGCTGCGCCAGTCACGCTGTTTAACGTAGTTAGCGTTAGCGCCGATGGCCCAGTTGCTGTCCACGGGACGGTAAAGCACCTCAGCACCCGCCCCGCCGTACATGGTCTCAAGGTAGCCGCCGTAAACCTGCCCATACCAGCTATTTCCCAGATACTGGAAATAGTTGGCCTGCAGGTTATTTACATACACATCGTTTTCCACATAGTCGCGAACGTGAGTACGTACGCGCGGCAGAGTCGAATCTTTTGGCGGATTGGTGTAGTTGAACTTGTCGTAGTTATTCGCCAGGTTCGCAAACACGCTGCCGGTGGTCAGCAGGTGATCCGTCACCCACCAGTCGGCGGTTCCCATCACGCCAACCTGGTACATGTAGAAGCTTTCTGGCCCGCCCACGGACTGGTTAAGCACCGGGTTTAGCGAGAAGTTCACGCTGGATTTGTCGATGTAGTAACCCTGCTCGGTTTTTTCGGGCACCCTCGGTTCCACACGTTTTTGCACCAGCTGCGTTTCGTGTCCCAGCGGTTCGCCCTCCAGGTGACGACGCAGGCTGGCAACATCCGTTTCGGTAGTCACCTGCGGCATGTTCAGGCGCGTTTCGGTGATGCGGATAGTGCGGATATTTTCCGGCAGATCGTTCATCACGATGCGGTTGGCGCGTTCAATGCCTTCACGGGAGTCGCGGTATTTCACCTGCTCGCCGGTTACGTACATCGTGTCGCCTTTTACCTGCAGATTCGGATTCGCAAGGCCTGCGTTGTACTTGAGCAGCGTAAGCTGGTTGGCGACAACGTTGTGTTGCAGGATTTCATCCTGCGGATTCGGCTGGTATTGCGGACGGCGATTATCGTTATAACCCGGACGCAGATCGTTGAAGTTAGTACGCAGGGTGAAACCAAACATAAAGGTGTTGCCGCGCTCATAGCTGACGTTAACGTCGGCCCAATCGGTGAGACGATAGATAGCGCCGACGTTAAAATTGCTACGCTGTTCGAGCTTCCCGGCAAAATCTTGCGCGTAGTTGTTGCCTTCGTACTCCAGCTTCAGGCGCAGCGGCTGCCACGGCGTCTGGTATTCGATGCCGCCGAACAACGAGGCCGGGCCGTGGAACATGCCGCCGAAATCGAACGAACCCGCCTGATTGTAGCTATTGTCGCGATAGCAGAAGCTGTTGCTGGCTTCGCATAACGGGTTTTTCACGTTACCGCTGGTGCCCATATAGCCCCAGCCCATGCCAAGGGAGAAATCGAACGGCCCCCAGGCTTTGCTCGCCACCACGAATTCGCCGTCGAACAGGCCCGTGCCCCCTAAATCGCGCACACCAGCAGAGACTTCCGGCAAATAATATCCCTCTTCCCACAGACGGACTTTCATATCAAAAGCCTTGTCTTTATAGGTCTGATCGCCGGAAAAGGCGTCTACAGGGCTGTACTGTTTAGTGCGCACGTCGGTGTAGCGCAGCGTCGTTTCCAGCCACGGGAAGAGCTGGATGGAGGCAGAATAGAAGCGGTATTGATCGTTATCACGGTAGTTCGCGCTGAACTCGCCGGTACGCGCCATGCGTGCGGTTGGCGTTTGCAGTAAGCCCACGCCGCCAAAGTCAGATTGCGAAGGACCAACGGGTGCCGGAAATGTTTCGGCGTGACAGGCCGTTGCAACGGCCAGCGCCAGCAGGCTGTAGATATATTTTTTTTTCATCAATCCGGTATCCGATGGGTCAGGGAG
>DALYUA010000047.1:5629-12716 GCA_031993245.1 Buttiauxella sp.
AGGGAGGTAAGGATTTGCTGGTTCAGTGCATTGAAATCAGAATCGAAGAGCCGTTCGGAGAAGCCGACGAAAAGAATGCTGCCCGGCAGTAATTCCACGTGGCGCTTATTCCAGTACGCAACCGGCGCTTTTTCAGTTCTGCCATCGGGATAAATTACCCAGACGTAGCTGCGATCGGCCCCGCTTAGTGTATTTACGTCTTCCAGATATTCATCCACGCTGCGCCCGGCGACAAACGGCTTCACGCCCGGCGAACTCACCAGTCCTATCAGAGTAATGGTCGAGGGCTGTGGCCCGGCCCACAGGCTGTAATCCCCTTGTAAAGGCACGTTTGCCTTCGCACGAACCCGCACCCAGTCGGGGTCAAGATCCACAAACTGGCGGCCCGTCACTTTGATGGCCTGAAGCTGCTGGCGAACGCTGTTCATCGCCGCCGCGTCGTCACCGTCTTCTTGCGCCGCAAGCCCGCTTAATTTCGCCAAAAGCTTCTGATGCTGCTGCTCGGCCACCGCCGACGTCTGCCGCTCGCTGATGACCGCCCCCGGCCACCAGGCACGGCTGAGCGCAGGCTGGGTAACTAAATCTGCGAGACGCTCAACGTTGGTTAAATTCTGCGGCGGCTGACGATTGCCGGGATAAATAGTCACATTCCCGGCGGCGTATGAGAGAGTGCTGCTAAGCGTTAATAACAGCGCAAGGGCTTTTATTTTCATTCTTTTGCCGCCTTCAACAGAACCGTAGTGATCGGCCAGTAATCCGGACCAAGGTATTGTTTTGACTGGCGGATTTCACCTGCGTCATCCACCCAGTAACGGTTGTTCCAGGCGGTGCCCGCCGCGGAGACTTCTTCGTCAAGAACACGAACCGGCGTCACATTGCTGCCGACTTTTAGCGTGTCGGAGCCGTGCCAGGTAAAGGTGGAGCGCGCCGTGGCCATCCGCGCCTGCTGGCGTTCGCTCCAGGCCATCTGCCGCGTCCAGCCTGCGCCGTCAATAATCTGGTTTACCTTCACCAGCGGATCGTCGGCAAGGTTAGTGACCTGCTGGAGGTTATCCCCCAGGCCGACCGTCTTCACCACGCGTCCGTTCTGGGTGACGATCGTCGCCCGGTCCTGCGTCACCCACTTTTGTTGGCCGTTTTCGTCATACGCCAGCACCACAAATAGCTGCGGGCCATTGTTAATGCTCATGTACTGGCTGGCGTAGCGCATATTCTGAATGTCATCATCGGTAAGCTGCACGCCGTCGCTACCCACAATACTGTGCCACAGCGAAGAGCCGAGGCCTTTGGTGGTGGCGGAACAAGCCTGAAGTAACAGGCAAACAAGAAGGATTGAAAGTCGCTGCACGACGTGCCCCCGAAGGCTAAATAACCACACCGAAGTGTGGTTAGGATTAAAGCACCGGTGAAATTACTGGGTGCTGGTCGTCGTGGTCGTGGTAGTTCCGGTATTAGAACCGTCGCCACCACCGGTTGCAGCAAGCGCTACCCCCACCGCTGACCCGACAGTGCTGGCGCTGGTCGCAGTAGAACTCCCTGCGGACACATTCGTTGCTTGCGCGCCAGCCGCCTCACCCACTGCAACCGGGTCAGCACTCGCCGCGCCAGCCGCTGCCAGCGTGAATATGGCTAAAGCGCCATAAATAACTTTTTTCATAACAATTTCCCTTCATTGAATGAATGGAGATTTGCCCAAAAGGGTTTCAGGCGGGATCGAGTATACACAACAAGAGATGACAATCAGGGCGACGGGGAAATAGAGAAGGAGTTTTAAGATAAGTGGAAAAATAATAGTTTTTACGTTATTTTCAATAATTAAAAATCAACAAAAACAAAGAATTATTAACAGTATAAATAAAAGATATGCTCTGAAAAATCCGAAAATAACGCTTATAAACTATCGGGTTACTGATATTTTTAGGATTAACCTCATCAGCAGGAATTGTGGATATAAGAGGACAAGGGGAATAATCTCATAAAAAAAGCCGATATATTTATCGGCTTATTTCATTATGCGCTTAGCTTATTACGCACGCCAGGATTTATATCGGTTAATTAATCCGTTGGTAGAGCTGTCGTGGCTGCCAATCTGCTTATCGTCGCCCAGCTCCGGCAGGATGCGGTTTGCCAGCTGTTTACCCAGCTCAACGCCCCACTGGTCAAAGGTGAAAATATTCAGAATTGCGCCCTGGGTAAAGATCTTATGCTCATACAGCGCAATCAACGCCCCCAGGCTGAACGGCGTGATTTCACGCAGCAGAATGGAGTTGGTTGGACGGTTGCCTTCAAACACTTTGAACGGCACAACGTGTTCCAGGGTTTTTGGATCTTTACCCTGGTCTGCATATTCCTGCTCAACCACCTCGCGAGATTTGCCGAACGCCAGCGCTTCAGTCTGTGCAAAGAAGTTAGACAGCAGCTTAGGATGATGATCGGAAAGCGGGTTGTGCGAAATTGCAGGCGCGATGAAATCGCAAGGAACCATTTTGGTGCCCTGGTGAATCAACTGGTAAAACGCGTGCTGTCCGTTGGTTCCCGGCTCGCCCCAGATAATTGGGCCGGTCTGGTAGTCAACAGCCACGCCGTTACGGTCAACGTATTTACCGTTGGATTCCATATTGCCCTGCTGGAAATAAGCAGCAAAGCGGTGCATGTACTGATCGTAAGGCAGAATCGCTTCGGTTTCTGCGCCGAAGAAATTGTTGTACCAGATGCCAATCAGCGCCAGCAGTACCGGCAGGTTCTGTTCTGCTGGGGTGTTTGCGAAGTGTTTGTCCATCGCATGCGCGCCGCTTAGCAGCTCAACGAAATTGTCATAACCCACGGACAGAACGATAGACAGGCCAATCGCAGACCAGAGAGAGTAACGACCGCCAACCCAGTCCCAGAATTCAAACATATTCGCAGTATCGATACCGAACTCGCCAACCGCTTTCGCGTTGGTGGACAGCGCTGCGAAGTGTTTTGCTACGTGCTTGTTGTCGCCAGCGGTTTTCAGGAACCAGTCACGCGCGCTATGGGCGTTGGTCATGGTTTCTTGCGTGGTGAAGGTTTTGGAAGCAACCAGGAACAGCGTGGTTTCAGGATCAACATTCTTCAGCACTTCGGCGATGTGGGTGCCATCGACGTTGGACACAAAGTGCATGTTAAGGTGGTTTTTATAAGGACGCAGCGCTTCGGTCACCATAAACGGGCCAAGGTCGGAGCCGCCGATACCAATGTTCACAACGTCAGTAATCGCTTTACCTGTGTAGCCTTTCCAGTTGCCGCTGATGATGCTTTCAGAGAAGGTTTTCATCTTCTCAAGCACCGCGTTCACTTCCGGCATCACATCTTTGCCATCAACCATGATGGGAGTATTGCTACGGTTACGCAGGGCAACGTGCAGCACGGCGCGGTCTTCGGTACGGTTAATTTTCTCACCGGAAAACATCGACTTAATAGCGCCCTGCAAATCAGTCTCTTTTGCCAGCGCCTGCAGCTTAGCGAGGGTATCTGCGGTGATGCGGTTTTTGGAAAAATCCACCAGCATTAAATCATCGAACGTTGCGGAAAACTTACCAAAACGGTCGGCATCCTGCGCGAAAAGCTCGGCGATAGTAACGTCTTTCATTTCGTCAAAATGCGCCTGTAAAGCCTGCCATGCAGCAGTCTGCGTTGGGTTGATATTTTTCATAGCGTTACCCTTTTGATTTGAGAATTGTGACTGCGGTCAATTGTATATCTCCCAACGGATTTTGTGATGATTTTTGTGCTTACCCCCCGGAGAGAGTCAAATCTGCTGGAAAAACGGCAAAAACAGGCGCGATTATAAGTCCTGTTACTTTCCGCCAGCGGCGCATGAAAAATCCGCATAATCCCGGCGTTGACAGCGCCCCGCGCAGCTCTTATTTATGGGGGCGGTAGCCGCGCCTGGACTGGTTGTTCATTCTGCCTTTGTGCCACGGTCGCTATTTTTTATTCCCTGACACGAGAAAGTTATGTCCCAGACAGTAGTAGCCAAATTTGGCGGCACCAGCGTCGCCGATTTCGACGCCATGAACCGCAGCGCCGACGTTGTGCTCTCCGATGAAAATGTTCGCCTGGTTGTTCTTTCCGCTTCTGCGGGCGTCACCAATTTGCTGGTCGCGCTGGCCGAAGGGCTGGAAGCAACAGAACGTTTCGTGAAGCTCGATGCCCTGCGCAAAATTCAATACGACATCGTCGAGCGGCTGAGCAATCCACAGGTCATCCGCGAAGAAGTTGAGCGCCTGCTCGAAAACATCACCACGCTTGCAGAAGCAGCCTCGCTTGCCACTTCTGCCGCCCTGACTGACGAACTGGTTAGCCACGGCGAGCTGATGTCCACCCTGCTGTTTGTCGAAATCATGCGTGAGCGTGGCGTAGATGCCCAGTGGTTCGATATCCGCAAAGTCATGCGCACCAACGACCGCTTTGGCCGTGCCGAGCCGGATATTGCCGCGCTGGCAGAGCTGACAGAGCTGCAATTGCAGCCGCGGCTGGCGCAGTCAATCGTGGTTACCCAGGGTTTTATTGGTAGCGAAGAAAAAGGTCGTACGACGACGCTGGGGCGCGGCGGCAGCGACTACACTGCCGCCCTGCTGGGTGAAACGCTGCATGCAAGCCGCGTAGATATCTGGACGGACGTGCCGGGCATTTACACCACCGATCCACGCGTGGTGCCGACTGCAAAACGCATCGATAAGATTGGTTTTGAAGAAGCCGCTGAGATGGCGACCTTCGGTGCGAAAGTGCTGCATCCGGCCACTCTGCTGCCGGCGGTACGCTGTAATATCCCGGTATTTGTTGGCTCAAGTAAAGATCCAAAAGCGGGCGGCACGCTGGTTTGCAATGAAACGGATAATCCGCCGCTGTTCCGCGCCCTTGCCCTGCGCCGTAAACAAACGCTGCTGACGCTGCACAGCCTCAATATGCTGCACTCACGCGGTTTCCTGGCTGAGGTATTCAGCATCCTGGCACGCCATAATATTTCGGTCGACCTGATAACCACTTCAGAAGTGAGCGTGGCGCTAACGCTGGATACCACCGGCTCAACCTCTACCGGCGATAGCCTGCTGACCACATCATTACTCACGGAGCTCTCTTCCCTGTGCCGTGTGGAAGTGGAAGAGAATCTCGCGCTGGTTGCGATTATCGGCAACCAGCTCTCTCAGGCCTGCGGCGTGGGCAAAGAGGTGTTTGGCGTACTGGACCCATTCAATATCCGCATGATTTGCTACGGCGCGTCCAGCTATAACCTCTGTTTCCTGGTGCCGGGTGGGGATGCTGAGCAGGTCGTGCAGAAACTGCATCACAATCTGTTTGAATAAAATTTCTACTCATGTCATGAATACCAGATGCCGGGCTCGCTCCCGGCATTACATTAGTGACAGTCACCTGAAAAACGTGGTTTTCAGGTGTCTGGGGTAAACCAGAGAATATAATTCTTTGTTTTTCCTAACCAAACGAAACATAGCTTGATAGTAGAAGGCTTTTTTCAGCATTCCTTTGCCGGGCTCGCTCCCGGCATTTTTATAACCAAAAACAACACAACAAACACTTGCAAGGATCCAGTTATGCTCGCGACATTAACCCGGCTCTTCCCGCTCTGGGCAGTGCTGCTGTCTGTACTCGCTTATTACACTCCCGGCACGTTCACCCCCATCGGCCCCTGGGTCAGCACGCTTTTGATGCTGATTATGTTCGGCATGGGCGTGCATCTGCGTATAGATGATTTCAAACGCGTGCTTTCACGCCCGGCTCCCGTTGCGGCAGGCACATTTCTTCATTATCTGATTATGCCGCTGGCCGCCTGGGCGCTGGCGAAGCTGTTCCATATGCCGCCCGATCTGTCTGCCGGAATGGTGCTGGTGGGCAGCGTGGCAAGCGGTACAGCTTCAAACGTGATGATCTACCTTGCTAAAGGCGATGTCGCGCTTTCGGTGACGATCTCTTCCGTCTCAACGCTGGTCGGCGTGTTCGCCACGCCGCTGCTGACAAGGCTTTATGTCGATGCAGACATCAAAGTGGACGTAATGGGTATGCTGGTGAGCATTCTGCAAATCGTGGTGATCCCGATTGGGCTTGGTTTGATTATTCATCATCTTTTCCCACGCCTTGTAAAACGAGTAGAGCCTTATCTGCCAGCGTTTTCGATGGTCTGCATTCTGGCGATTATCAGCGCCGTGGTCGCCGGCAGCGCAGGGAATATTGCCTCCGTGGGCCTGATGGTTATCGTCGCCGTGATTTTGCATAACGGCATTGGGTTACTGAGCGGTTACTGGGGCGGGCGCCTGTTTGGGTTCGATGAATCAACCTGCCGTACGCTGGCCATCGAGGTGGGGATGCAAAACTCCGGCCTTGCCGCTACGCTCGGCAAAATTTACTTCTCACCTCTGGCTGCTCTGCCGGGCGCGCTGTTCTCAGTCTGGCACAATCTTTCCGGCTCATTGCTGGCGGGCTACTGGTCCGGTAAGCCGATTGATAAGAAAAAAGAGGAACGTTTGAAAAAACGTCGTGCCTGAGTAAGGTCTGAGCCCGGGAAACCGGGCTTTTTTACCGGCAACCATAAACAAGGTGATTTTTACTGAGCTAAGGAGAGCTTTGCTTTACACTGAGGGCCCTTTCCTTACGAGGTCGCAACGATGTCCACAGCAAGACTGACACAGCAAGACATGACGGAAAGTGAGCAACGCGAACTGAAAACGCTGCTCGACCGCGCACGTATCGCAGAAGGTCGCCCTCTGACCAACTCAGAAACCAACCACGTCAAAAAAGAATATATCGATAAACTGATGGCGGAGCGTGAGCTGGCAGCGAAAAAAGCCCGCCAGCTTAAAAAACAAAAAGCGTTAAAACCGGATACCTCAGCGACCTGGTCCTGGTCGGCCAATACCCATAACCGCGGGAAGCGCTAACTAGCGCCCCTTCTTCTTACGCCCGGGCTGGGCAAAGCGTTTGCGTGAAGCAAGCTCGGCCGGGGTTTTTGCCGTGCTCTTAGGACCATTACTGACCGGTTTTTTCACGGCAGCAGGTTTGGCCTTCGGTTTTTTCGCCGGTTTCGCTTCGGACGACGAATTCTCAATTA
>DALYUA010000048.1:0-12527 GCA_031993245.1 Buttiauxella sp.
GCTACGCGTATCAGCAATTAACTATTCAATTGCTGATACGCTTTCAAAAAGAAACGTTGAGGAAATAAATTATATTCGTAAGACACGTACAAACATCTTACTTTCTGTTTCAGAATGCTTTTTTATTATCTAATTTACCGGTATCCGCGCTAAACACCTCGTCCAACATTGCGCTACCCAGACGCATTGCCGAGCAAATCCTCGGCATTCCGAGCGCGATACTTTGCCAGCTTTGCGTAACGGAGTAACTCACCGGTTGCCTGTCGCTGTCGCTATTGTTACCCAGCCAAACCAGCGCATCTTTATGCTCCATTAAACCCGGCACGGTCGGCGTGGCCAGCCATTCGTGGTAATAATGGCGCGTGCGTGGAGAAGCGTTAACGTCCTCAGCAAGGCGGCCTGTCGCCAGCCCACGCGCAAACTCCAGCAGTTGCGCTGCCTGCTCTTCGCTGCCAAGGCGCAGCGCATCACCAAACGCCCCCCAACGGAGTTCCGTGAGCGCAACATAACAGCGTCCGGCAGGGGAAAAGGCAAAGTAATGCCCGGCACGCCAGCGGGCAAAAATTTGCTCGCAGTGCACCCTTCCCTGACGTTGCAGATCGATGCTTGTTAGTTGCTGTTCGAGCTTGTTCACCCGTTGTTCGAGTAATTTTCTTATCTGACTTAGCTGGTCGCGCCCTTCGGAGGAATAATAGGCCACGCGTGCCGCAGCCGTTTCCATCTGACTGAGACGCTCATAGATCAACGATGCGGCCAAATAGCTTTTTGCCACCGTACCGGTGAGTTGCCCAAGCCAGGCGAGAGAAGATTCCATGCTTTCGGGCGTTGCGCTGTCGATTCCCCAATAGCGCAGGCGGTTTTGACCGGCAAATTCTTCTTTCAGACGCTGATAAAATGCTTTGCCCTGCTGGCTGCGCCACGGATCGCGTGCCGTATCGATGCCGCTTGCGAAATCAACGACAAACTTCTCCGCCATGCATTCCAGGGTCCTGACCGGACCCGCAAGTAATAAATTGCTCATTGCTGCTCCGCCGCGAAAAGCGTCTGAATATCATCCCTTAATAAACGGGTATCTTCATGGATATACCGCGTCGTTCTTATGCACTGCTGGAGTTGGTTCTGTAACATTTGCAGCGCCTCTTCGTTTTGCAAACGCGCTACCAGGCTCTGCTGGAGATTGCTTTTTATCGCTTCCAGCGCCTGAGTAAAATCGGCAAAGAAGGACGCCATTCCCGCCATTACAGAGATATCAACCTGCGCGATAATCGCTTTATTTAGCTGCGCCAGGAAAGCGGCTACGTGACTGTGTAGCCTGTGCTTTAAATCCGGCAGAGCGATAACATAGCGGCTTTGGGTCTCCGTATGGCCTTCCCAGCCCCAGTCATCGCTGTTCAGCCAGCGCGCCATCGCGCCACGCATCCCGTTCTGGCGACGAGGCTGCGATACAGGGATCTCCTGATGGTCGATAGCATCGTTAAATGCAAGCTGCGCATTGAAGTTAAGCTGGCTGGCCTGGAAAGCAGGCAGGCTGATATGCGCCCTGAATCCCGAGAGCGCCAGCCCGTCCGCGACTCGCTTTTCAACTGGCTTAAGCATCTCGCGTAATGTGTCCATCAAAGAGATTTCCAGGTTATTAAACAGCAGCGCCAGCTCTTCGGTCATCGCTTGCTGAGCGACCAGTAAAATGGTTTCGCTTGAAGCGCGTATCTTATTGAGTAACAACCGTGCGGCCTGTTCATCGTCTACGGTTATGGAGTCACAACCCGCCTCGAAATCACGGCTTCGCACGGTGGGCATTTTGAACGAATGTCGTGCTACGTCCTCATGCACCTTCCCCTGCTGGAAATAGTCGTCGATATCTGCCTTGATGCGCTTTTCGTAGCGGTTTATAAATTCCGCAATGCCGCTAACCGCTTTTTCAACATCGGTGCGAATAATACGGCTGATATCCTGCTGGCTGGACTGCAGCAACGACAGGTCATCCTCCAGCAGGCGAATATTGCTTTGCAATTTCTCGTTCGCCACCTGTAGCCCCTGACAGCGAAAGCTAAGGTACTCTTGCGCTCCCTGAGCATAATTAAGCAGCTTCTGTGCCGCCGCGCGAAGCGTATACATGGAAGCATTGGCATGCGCGGCATGCAGAATAGTTTTCACGGGAGAATCAAACATCGAATCTTCCCACAGTAGATCGGCGGCATGACGTATATGATCGATATCGGCAAGATCCGAGCTGCGCCAGCGGCGGCCCAGAGCAGCCTCGGCAAAATCCTGTACCCAGCGCTGATCCTGCGGATCGGGTAGTTTACCGTGCTCCGCAAGTTCGAAACGCGCCCGGTTTGCAAGGTAGCCCCACATGGAAGAAACCGGGAACACATGATCCGTTTCGATAGTGCCTTTCATTAAGGTGCCGGAGATCAGCGCTTTGACCTGATCCTCATCGTCACTGTTGCGATCCTTTTGATCGAACTTGTTCACCAGTACATAAAGCGGCACTGATTTCCCGGCCCCCAGAATCGCCCGGCGTACCTCCTCATCGGAGATCGATTTCAACTGGGTGTAGTCCATCACCGCCAGCACGGCCGAAGCCTGGGAAAGCTGCTCCTGCAACATTTTTTGCAGGTGAGGCTGCCCCGCCTCGTTTGGCCCCGGCGTATCCAGCAGCGTAAGCTGCCCGGAACCTTTCTGCATGCCGACCAGATGAATAAACTCCACCTCGATGACCGGCACATGCTCAATGGCTGCGTAGGCCTTAAACGGGAAAGGAACCTCAAGCACGCCAGACAGGCGTACCAGATCGTTGAGGCTTTTCAGGCAATGGAAAATGGGCTGCGCGCCCAGGTAATGCTTCTCGAAGGTGCCGCCGCAGGCAATGCGCGTCAGCAGCTCGTCCATATCCCGGTCGATTTCCAGTTGCTGCATAAGCGCTTCACGATTCATCGCTTTTAATTTCTGCTGCAATTCCCCCATCAGCGCTTCAATGGGTACAACATGAGGGAAATGCAACACCGGCTCACGCTGGCCAGGCGTATGGCGGATAAGCGTCGGCAGCGCTGTCATCGGCCGGTTACGGTTTGGCAGTACCTCGGTGCCAATAATGGCGTTTATTGTCGTTGATTTACCTGCCTTCATGGTGCCGACAATAGCCAGCACCATTTCGTGCTGGGTAATTTTACGCAGCTCGTTTTGCAGCATGGCCTGCTGAGCGTTAATGCCGCGAGCGCTAAATTGCAAAGGAACGACGGGCGCCACGGAACGCAGGTTATTTAAAGTTTGCTCGTTTTGTGTCGCGAACGGCACAGTTTTTAACGCATTCAGGTTTTGTAAGGCGAGCTGTAATAGCCGCTCGGCCTCCTGACTTAATTCGAAAATTGTTTGTGTGTGCATAAAAAATGTTTCCTTAACTCAAATCATCCGGCTTTTATATGGGTATTATTTTTTGTCCTGAAGAAATACCGGCTTTTATAATTACGTGAGGAAAATATTTTATTGTTCAATGTCGCACCAGACCCCAATTCTGGCTTTTAAATCATGTTGCCAAAGCTGCGATCAAATAAACATTACATGGGTCGCCAGCGGGCATAAAAATCCCGGTCAATGATTCTAATGGGTTGATTTGGCTTAACATCCGTGTATGAACGTGATTGCCCTTTGCAGCCAATAATTTCCAAATACCCAGGCGGGTGGCCGCAGGCTATGGTGCCACACAGCGTAGCGCATTTTTGTAGATAAACCGACAATAGCGTCGGGAATCTAACAGATTATTTAATTCTTAAAAACGGCTATTTAATGCTGGGCTATTTTCATATTCATACTCCAAAAACAATCAACCAGGAATAGATCTCAGATAAATAAGCTGTCTACAGATCTTTATAACGTTCCGGAGATAAACCGCAGCAACTCCTGCGCGTTTTGCCAGGCGCTACAGGGCATTTACGTACTGACTTCTGTAGCCGTACTCCCAACGCACCAGCCATACCCCCGGCAAGCGGCAGGAACTGTCAGCGCAACGGGCGTTTTATTTTCACTCCTCTCCCGCCTGCCTTGCGACTTGGCCTTTCTGAAATCCCCACAAAAGTAAGGATATTGTGTATAATATTGATACTTTTTGGCAGTTCGCCATCATTTTGACTGAAATCCCTGTTTTACAGTCATTTCTAATTTTTATTCTTTTTGAGGTTAACAATATGCAACTTCCTCATTGCCCGCAATGCAATTCCGGGTATACCTACGAAGACAACGGGATGTTCATCTGCCCGGAGTGCGCACATGAATGGAATGACGCTGAGCCTGCGCCTGATGCGGATCAACTGATTGTCAAAGATGCCAACGGCAACCTGCTGGCAGACGGCGACAACGTGACGATAGTGAAAGATCTGAAGGTAAAAGGCAGCTCTTCTATGCTAAAAATCGGCACCAAAGTAAAAGGAATTCGTCTGGTCGAAGGCGACCATAACATCGATTGTAAGATTGATGGTTTTGGCCCAATGAAGCTGAAATCTGAGTTTGTGAAGAAAAACTAAGTTTTTCTCCATCCGACCCTCTCCCCGGAGAGGGTAAAATCTCCCTCCTCTCCGTCTGGCTTGACCGCGCGTACGCATCTACACTTCTTTTGTACTCTGCATACAGAAGAGGAATGACCGATGTCTGTTAGCCCCTACATTTTTTTTGACGGTACCTGTGAAGAGGCGATCGCTTTTTATCAACAGGCGATTGGTGCGCAACTGCTTTTTAAAATGACCTTTGGCGAAATGCCAAACGATGAGGAATCCCCGGAAGACTGCGCCAGCGGTTTTAACTGGGCAGACGATAAAATCATGCACGCCAACGTTCGCATCGGTGACAATGAAGTGATGATGAGCGACGGAAATATGTGCGCGGATAGAGTTAAACATACCGGTTACGCATTAAGCCTTGCGACCGAGGATTTAGCGGAAGGGCAGCGCTGGTTTGATAATCTCGCGGAAGGCGGGGATGTAACAATGCCGTGGGGTGAAACGTTTTGGGCCGAAGGATTCGGCATGTTAACGGATAAATACGGCATACCCTGGATGGTGAACGTCGCAAAACCCGTGTAATAGATTGACCACCCGATCGGTAAGGCTTGCTACTGCGGGCCTTAAATCATGCCTGGCTTAAAAATATTTTAATTCAACAAATGAAGGGGTTTCTTTTTATTCGTTTTTTACATTCTGACGCACGAATAATTATCACCGTTGCGATAATTATTATTTTATGGAAGCCAGGTAACATGACTATTTCTGAATAAAGCTAACTCACCCCGCAGCAAAAATAGTGTGTCATCCTCTTGAGAAAGGAGTTGTTCTCTATAAAAATAAAAGCGCTATGCATCAGCACTCTTCGGTTATGGATATAGAGTATATTCGTACGCTAACGCTACATTAATGCCCACTTCGATTACCACTAGTTATATTACTTACGCTAACGGCAGGCTTATCGACATTAGCCGAATTGTCAGCGATGAATTATTGGCCAGCCTTATAATGAGGTACGTCGCCCTGATATGCCCAAACAAGGCTTCGCTGAAAGGCGGACGACATTAAAAAAGACGATTATTGGCAGCCGCTAGCGCGATACCGCCCACTCTCTCGGGACTTCCCAGGGCGTATGAAAATAGCGCTGTAAAGATTGCGGGGTGTAACTGCCCGTCAGCCATTCCCCGTTATCCGCAAACTGATACGGCAGCAGCGATCCTCCCCTCAGACGTTCGATCGCCGAGTGGTGAATCATCATGGAAGAAGTAAGCGGCGCGGGCAGCCGTCGGGGTGCGATACGCTGCCATGTTGTGGGCGGAAACCATTCGCAGTGCAAACGCCCGAGCGGATCGGCGATCATCTCGCTACGTAAAAGGTGCATGCCCAGATCGTCCAGCGCGCCGTGCATCCACAAATAAGCGCCGTTTGATAATCCGCATTCCCCTTCAAAGCAATTGTAGCCCCCGCCCACGTCGTGATGGATGCCGGGGAACATGACCTGAACGATGCGATCCCGGTTATTCCACACCGCAGGAGCCAAATCGACACGCTGCTCGTCTATGGCGATAGCCTGCAAACCGTACTTTACCAGAGGATGAAGCCCGTTATTACTGAAACGGAAAACTCCCGTCCGTTTGTCGTTAAAGTATTCCGGGATCCCCAGGTGCCCTACCGTTTCCCATACCGCCACAGCCTCAACAGACACGCCGGTTGTCATGCAGGCGGGATCTACGCTTTCGCCAAAAAACGCCGGCAAATCTCTTAGCACCGCATCAAGCAGGCTACCGCTTACGCCGGTTGTATTCGCCCGATGCTGCGCCCAGACGGAGGACGCCAGTCGCTGGCTCTCTTCTTTGTTCCGCTCGTCGAGCTGTAATCTATCCCGGTTTAACAAGCCCTTATCTATTATCAGGTTAGCCAGCATGCGCGCCGTATATGCCCCCTGGCTGAACCCCACCAGATAGATACGGTCACCCGGCTGCCAGTGGCGGCTGATAAAGGTATAACCGCGCACAACAGGCGTAATAATACTGGCGCCGAACGTATCGCCCATCAGCTTTACAAAGTTGTTATGCGGATCGCCCACGCCATAAATATACTTTGCGACCTGTGCCACCTCCCCGCTGCCGTCAACCCAGCTTTTTTCCTGTTCATTCGCCAGCAACAGGCTTTGTTTATCCACCACTCCCTTCATATCGATAAATAGCTGGTAGACATTGCTGACCAGCGCTGTTTCTTCCACCTGCTCTTCAAAGCCCGGATTCGCCCACGAGCCGTCCGCACAAAAAATTATATTTTTGCTCATTGTTTATGCCTTCCCAGAAGTCCCCCTCTAGCAAAGGCAAAAACACGACGCGCCACAATACGACAAATAGCTGATTACTTTGACGACATCGCGTTAATCGCCCTGCCGCCGCGCACTCTTCATCCGCTCGAAACCTGGACTTAACAAAAATGACACATTTCGTCGGCACCATAAGGCAACTTTTCAAGGAGGCCGCGTATGCAAACGATTATCCGCGTCAACAAACTGAGCAAAACTTTTAACCAACATCAGGCGCTGTGCGCGGTGGATCTTGAGGTGAATGAAGGTGAGATGGTCGCTCTGCTGGGGCCGTCCGGCTCAGGCAAATCCACCCTCTTACGTCACCTGAGCGGTTTGATCACCTCTGATAAGGCACCGGAAAGCCATGTCGAGCTGCTGGGCCGCACGGTACAAAAATCGGGCCGTCTGGCGAGCGATATTCGCAGAAGCCGCGCCCATACCGGCTACATCTTTCAGCAGTTCAATCTGGTAAACCGCCTGACGGTGCTGGAAAACGTGCTGACTGGCGCGCTGGGGTCCACGCCGTTCTGGCGCACCTGCTTTAACTGGTTCACCCGTGAACAAAAACAACGTGCGTTGCAGGCGCTGACCCGCGTCGGCATGGCGCAGTTTGCTTATCAGCGCGTCTCCACCCTGTCCGGTGGGCAGCAGCAGCGCGTGGCGATTGCCCGGGCGCTGATGCAGCAGGCGAAAGTCATTCTTGCCGATGAGCCGATTGCCTCACTCGACCCGGAATCCGCACGCGTTGTAATGGAAACCCTGCACGACATTAACCGCCTGGACGGCATCACCGTGGTGGTGACGCTGCATCAGGTGGAGTACGCCCTGCGCTACTGCGAACGCATTGTCGCGCTGCGTCAGGGGCATGTGTTTTACGACGGAAGCAGCTCAGCGTTCGACAGCGAACGACTGGGAAATCTCTATCGCAGTATGGCCCGCGTTGACGCGGTCGCTGCGTAACACTTTTATCGACTCAAGGAACTGTCATGAGCTACAAAGCCGTTAAGGCCCTCGCCTTTACCAGCCTGTTAAGCGTCAGTGCCCTGTTCAACGCGGCGCACGCGGATGAACAAGAGAAGTCCCTGAACTTCGGCATCATCTCTACCGAATCCCAGCAAAACCTGAAGCCCCAGTGGGACCCGTTCCTGAAGGATATGGAGAAGAAGCTGGGCATGAAAGTGAATGCTTTCTTCGCGCCGGACTACGCGGGAATCATCCAGGGCATGCGTTTTAACAAAGTGGATATCGCTTGGTACGGCAACCTGTCCGCCATGGAAGCGGTGGACCGCGCTAACGGGCAGGTCTTCGCGCAAACCGTAGCGGCAGACGGATCTCCGGGCTACTGGAGCGTGCTGATCGTCAACAAAGACAGCCCGATCAACAGCCTGAGCGACATGCTGGCAAAGCGTAAAGATCTGACCTTCGGCAACGGCGATCCTAACTCCACCTCAGGCTACCTCGTCCCCGGTTACTACGTGTTTGCCAAAAACAACGTGGCCGTGAGCGACTTCAAACGCTCGGTGAACGCCAACCACGAAACTAACGCGCTGGCCGTCGCTAACAAGCAGGTGGACGTGGCGACCAACAACACCGAAAACATGGATCGTTTAAAGATCACCGCGCCGGAAAAGTTTAAGGATCTGAAGGTCATCTGGAAATCTCCACTGATTCCAGGCGATCCAATCGTGTGGCGCAAAAACCTCTCCGAAGCCACCAAAGATAAAATTTATGACTTCTTTATGTCCTACGGCAAAAGCCCGGAAGAAGCTCAGGTGCTTAAAGGCCTGACGTGGGCGCCGTTCCGCCCGTCCAGCGACCTGCAACTGGTGCCGATTCGCCAGCTCGCGCTGTTTAAGCAAATGCAGGGCGTGAAGGATAACAAAGGGCTGGATGAAAAGGACAAAACCAGCAAGGTGACCGCGCTGCAAAACCAGCTAAGCGATTTGGATCGTCTGACCGCCGCGCTGAGCGCGATGAGCAGCGTGAACAAAGCGGTGCAGTGATTCTGCGGTGGATGACGCTGCGCTTATCTACCCTACGACTCGTCTTGTAGGGCGGATAAGCGAAAACGCCATCCGCCACTAACCACACAAACGGAGCACCTTATGCAACAAACGATACAGGTCGCCGTACCGAAACGTAGCTGGTTCTCGCAGCTATGCTGGGCGATTTTACTGGCCGTTTTGATAGTCTCCTGGCAGGGGGCGGAAATGGCGCCGCTCACTTTGTTCCGCGACGCGGGCAATATGGCAACCTTCGCCGCCGACTTCTTTCCGCCTGATTTCAGCCAGTGGCAGGTCTACTTAAGCGAAATGGGCGTCACGCTGCAAATTGCCGTCTGGGGCACCGCGCTGTCCATCATTCTCTCTATTCCCTGCGGCCTGATGTGCGCCGACAACCTCGTGCCCTGGTGGATTTACCAGCCGATGCGCCGTCTGATGGACGCCTGTCGCGCCATCAACGAAATGGTGTTTGCGATGCTGTTCGTGGTGGCCGTTGGACTTGGCCCTTTTGCCGGCGTGCTGGCGCTGTTTATCCACACCACCGGCGTGCTCTCCAAACTGCTCTCTGAAGCGGTGGAAGCTATTGAACCCGGCCCGGTAGAAGGCATTCGCGCCACCGGCGCCAGCAAGCTCGAAGAAATCCTCTACGGCGTGCTCCCGCAGGTCATGCCGCTGCTTATCTCCTACTCGCTCTATCGCTTTGAATCGAACGTCCGTTCGGCGACGGTGGTGGGCATGGTGGGCGCGGGCGGGATCGGCGTCACACTCTGGGAAGCCATCCGTGGATTCCAGTTCCAGCAAACCTGCGCGCTGATGATCGTCATCATCATCACCGTCAGCCTGCTGGATTTCCTGTCGCAACGTCTGCGCAAACACTTTATCTAGAGAGGCTTTGTTGACGATGCACTTATCCAGACATCCGACCAGTTATCCAACACGCTACCAGGAAATCGCCGCCCTGCTTGAGCAGGAGCTGCGTAAAAACTACCGCTGCGGCGACTATCTGCCCGCGGAAAGCCAGCTTGCCGCACGCTACGAAGTGAACCGCCACACGCTGCGACGCGCCATCGATCAGCTTGTCGAGAAAGGCTGGGTGCAGCGTCGCCAGGGCGTGGGCGTGTTAGTCCTGATGCGCCCGTTCGATTACCCGCTTAACGCCCAGGCACGCTTTAGCCAGAACCTGCTCGACCAGGGCAGTCACCCCACCAGCGAACGCCTGCTGGCGGTGTTGCGCCCGGCTTCCAGCCACGTTGCCAATGCGCTGGGCGTAGACGAGGGCGAGGACGTTATTCATCTGCGCACCCTGCGCCGCGTGAACGGCATCGCGGTATGCCTTATCGACCATTACTTCGCCGACCTCTCCTGGTGGCCTGCGCTGCAACAGTTTCACAGCGGCTCGCTGCATGACGTGATCCAGGCGCAGCTCGGCATTCCTCTTAAACGTACGCAGACCCGCATCAGCGCCCGCCGCTCGCAGGCCAAAGAGAGCCGCCTGCTGGAAATCCCGAATATGGCACCGCTGCTGTGCGTGCGCACCCTTAACCATCGTGAAGGCGAGGCGAAACCGGCGGAGTACTCCGTCAGCCTGACCCGCGCCGACATGATCGAATTCACCATGGAGCACTAAATGGACGCTCAGCATTTTGACGAAACTCAGCGCCGCCAGTGGATGGCCGTGCTCGCCCACAGCCTGCCGCAGGAGCTTGAAAGCCGCTGGGCGGAGCTGAAGCTAACGCCGGAATATCAGGTTATCCGCCAGCCGGAGACAGGTCTGGTACAGATTCAGGCGCGCATGGGCGCAACCGGGCAACGCTTTTTCGCCGGCGACGCCACGCTAACCCGCGCCGTGGTACAGCTCGATAACGGCATTTACGGCTACAGCTACTTACTGGGCCGCGACAAAACTCACGCCGAGCGCTGCGCGGTTATCGACGCGCTGATGCAGGACAAAGCGCATTTTCAGACCTTACAAGAAACCTTAATTGCCCCGCTGGCTGCAAACCGGGAACAGCGCCTGGCTAAACGGCGCGCCGAGGTGAACAGCAGCCGCGTCGACTTCTTCACTCTGGTTCGCGGAGATAACGCATGACCCTGATGACCGCTTTTACCCTGCCCGCGCAGGATGCCCAACAGAGCTTTCGCCGCCTGCTTAAAGCGATGAGCGAGCCGGGCGTTATCGTCGCGCTGCATTCGCTCGCCCAGGGCTGGGGAGCGCTAAACGTCGCCTCCACCAGCGTGCTGCTGACGCTTGCCGATAACGACACGCCGGTGTGGATAAGCGAAGCGCTGAGAAACGACGCCACCACACAGAATGTCCGCTTTCATACCAGCGCCCCCGTATCCCCGACGCCAGAACAGGCACAGTTCGCTGTTGCCAGCGACACGATTGCTGCCGCCGAGCTTAATGCTTTGGCCCAGGGATGCGATGTCGCACCGGATACCAGCGCGACGCTGATTTTGCAGGTCAGCAGCCTCAGCGGTGGCCGCATGCTGCGTCTGACAGGCGCGGGCATACTTGAGGAACGCATGATTGCTCCGCAGTTGCCGGACTGTGTGATCCACGAGCTGACCGAGCGCCCGCACCCGTTCCCGCTGGGCATCGATTTAATTCTCACCTGCGGCGAACGCCTGTTGGCCATCCCCCGCACCACTCACGTGGAGGTGTGCTGATGTACGTCGCCGTGAAAGGGGGCGAAAAGGCTATTGCCGCCGCCCACGCCTTGCAGGAACAGAGCCGTCGTGGCAGCCAGAACCATGCCGAACTTAGCGTCGCGCAAATCGAACAGCAGTTAGGCCTGGCCGTAGATCGCGTGATGACCGAAGGCGGCATTGCCGACCGCGAGCTGGCAGCGCTTGCCATCAAGCAGGCCAGCGGCGACATGGTGGAGGCTATCTTCCTGCTGCGCGCCTACCGTACCACCCTGCCGCGTCTCGCCGTCAGCCAGCCGCTGGATACTGCGGAGATGCGTCTGGAACGCCGTATTTCGGCAACTTATAAAGACGTGCCCGGCGGGCAGTTGCTCGGGCCGACTTACGATTACACCCATCGCCTGCTGGATTTCACGCTGCTGGCGAATGGCGAGGCACCGGCGCTGAAAACCGGCAACGATATTGCCGAACCCGCACCGCACGTCTTCAGCCTGCTGGCAAAGCAAGATCTTGCGAAAGTCGAAGAAGATAACGGCGAACAGCCGGACGATATCACCCGCCAGCCAGCGGTTTATCCATGCTCTCGCTCCTCCCGTTTGCAGCAGCTGGTGCGCGGCGACGAAGGTTATTTACTGGCGCTGGCCTACTCCACCCAGCGCGGCTACGGGCGCAACCACCCGTTCGCCGGAGAAATTCGTAGCGGCTACGTTGATATCGAAATTGTCCCGGAAGAGCTGGGTTTTGCGGTGAACGTCGGCGAACTGCTGATGACAGAGTGCGAAATGGTCAACGGTTTTGTCGCGCCAGACGATGAACCTCCGCACTTCACGCGTGGCTACGGGCTGGTGTTCGGCATGAGCGAACGCAAAGCGATGGCGATGGCGCTGGTCGACCGCGCGCTGCAGGCTCCTGACTACGACGAAACGGTGGCAGGCCCGGCGCAGGACGAAGAGTTTGTGCTGTCGCATGCGGATAACGTCGAGGCCGCAGGCTTTGTTTCACACCTCAAGCTGCTGCACTACGTAGATTTCCAGGCCGAGCTGGAACTGCTTAACC
>DALYUA010000049.1:0-7744 GCA_031993245.1 Buttiauxella sp.
TGATGCCGTGTACGAACCGCTACTTCAGTTCTTTACCGCTCAGGAAATAAGCGACCTGACTTTTACCGCCAGCCTGATGAACGCATTCAACCGCCTCGCGATCGGTATGCGCATGTAGATTTTTTTAAGCCCCTTCTCCCTCAGGAGAGGGGCTGCTCCCCCAACCGCCTCGTTGCTCGTTAATGCATTACTTATCTAAAAATACTATATCTTGTATGGTTGATAATTTTACAACCCACATCTAGTATTCATATTCTCAGCCACAAGGAGAATAAGAATCATGCGCATTACAATATACACTCGTAACGACTGCATGCAGTGCCATGCCACCAGGCGCGCCATTGAAAGCCGCGGGCTTACTTTCGAGCTGATCAACCTCGACTTATATCCTGAAGCCGCAGACGATTTGCGCGCCCAGGGCTACCGCCAGCTACCGGTGGTGGTGACCGAGCAGGAAAGCTGGAGCGGCTTCCGTCCGGACATGATTAACCGGCTGCGCGTCCAGGCCTCTGCATGAGCAACCTCGTCTACTTCTCAAGCTCGTCGGAAAATACCCTGCGTTTTGTTGAGCGCCTCGGATTCCCCGCCCTGCGTATCCCGCTGAACGTTAAACAGCGGCTGGAAGTGACGGAGCCCTACATTTTGATCGTGCCGAGTTACGGCGGCGGCGGTATTGCAGGTGCGGTGCCCGCCCAGGTGATTCGATTTTTAAACAGCCCTGCTAACCGGGCGCTGCTGCGCGGCGTGATTGCCAGCGGCAATCGTAACTTCGGGGAAGGGTTTTGCCGGGCGGGCGACATCATCGCTCAAAAATGCCAGGTGCCGTATCTCTACCGTTTTGAGCTGCTCGGCACCGAACAAGACATTGAGAACGTGCGTAAGGGAGTGAACGAATTTTGGCAACGACAGAAGCAATCCGCGTGACGGCGACAGACGGCGCGGACTATCACGCGCTAAACGCCATGCTGAATCTCTATGATTCCGCAGGCCGCATCCAGTTTGAAAAAGACAAACTGGCGGTGGAAAAATTTCACCAGCAGCATGTATTGCCCCGCACGCGGCAGTTTGCCAGCCAGCATGCGCGCCTTACCTGGCTGGTTGCGGAAGGCTATTACGATGAGCGCGTGCTCACGCGTTACGATCGCGGATTTGTCATCGCCCTGTTTGAGAAAGCGCACAACAGCGGCTTTAGCTTCAAAACATTCCTCGGCGCATGGAAGTTTTACACCAGCTACACGCTGAAGTCTTACGACAGTAAAGAGTACCTTGAGCATTTCGAAGACCGTGTAACTATGGTGGCGCTGACGCTTGCGCAGGGTGACGAAAAGCTGGCGTATCACCTGGTGGAAGAGATGCTCAGCGGCCGTTTCCAGCCCGCCACGCCCACTTTTCTGAACTGCGGAAAACAGCAGCGCGGGGAACTGGTCTCCTGCTTCCTGCTGCGTATTGAAGACAATATGGAGTCGATAGGTCGTGCGGTGAACTCAGCGCTTCAGCTTTCCAAACGCGGCGGCGGCGTGGCTTTCCTGCTCTCTAACCTGCGAGAAGCGGGCGCGCCGATCAAGCGCATCGAAAACCAGTCATCCGGCGTGATCCCGATTATGAAAATGCTGGAAGATGCGTTTTCCTACGCCAATCAGCTTGGCGCACGTCAGGGGGCCGGAGCGGTTTATCTTCATGCCCATCACCCGGATATCTTCCGCTTTCTCGATACCAGGCGTGAAAACGCCGACGAGAAGATCCGCATCAAAACGCTTTCGCTTGGGGTAGTCATCCCGGATATCACTTTCCAACTGGCAAAAGATAATCAGCCGATGGCGCTCTTCTCTCCTTACGATGTGGAACGTATTTACGGTAAGCCGTTTGGCGATATCGCCGTCAGCGAGCTTTATGAAGAGATGGTAGCGGACGAGCGCATCCGTAAAACGTTTATCAACGCCCGTGATTTCTTCCAGCGTCTGGCTGAGATCCAGTTTGAATCCGGCTATCCGTACATCATGTTTGAAGATACGGTAAACCGCGCCAACCCGATCGCCGGGCGTATTAATATGAGCAACCTGTGCTCGGAGATTTTGCAGGTTAACAGCGCTTCGACCTATGACGAAAACCTTGATTATGAGCAGGTCGGCAAAGATATCTCCTGCAATCTCGGTTCGCTGAATATTGCCCACACCATGGATTCACCAGATTTTGGCCGCACCGTTGAAACGGCGATTCGCGGGCTGACGGCAGTTTCCGATATGAGCCATATTCGCTCGGTGCCCTCCATTGAAGCGGGGAATGCCGCCTCTCACGCCATAGGCCTTGGGCAGATGAACCTGCACGGTTATCTGGCGCGCGAGGGGATTGCCTACGGCTCGCCGGAAGGGCTGGATTTCACCAATATCTATTTCTACACCATTACCTGGCATGCGGTACGCGCCTCGAATTTGCTGGCGCGGGAGCGCAAACAGCGTTTCGCAGGCTTCGAAAATTCACGTTATGCCAGCGGCGAGTATTTCAACCAGTACGTGCAGAAAAGCTGGGAACCAAAAACTGCGAAAGTAAGCGAACTGTTTGCCAGAGCGGGCATTGCCATTCCGACGCGCGAGCAGTGGCGGCAGCTGCGTGACGACGTAATGGCGTTCGGCCTGTACAACCAGAATTTGCAGGCGATCCCGCCGACCGGCTCGATTTCCTATATCAATCACGCCACGTCGAGCATTCACCCTATCGTCTCGCGTATTGAAATCCGTAAAGAAGGCAAAACCGGGCGCGTTTATTATCCCGCCCCCTTTATGACCAACGACAATCTGGCGTTTTACCAGGATGCCTACGACATCGGCCCGGAAAAAATTATCGATACCTACGCCGAAGCCACGCGCCATGTGGATCAGGGGCTTTCCCTGACGCTGTTTTTCCGCGATACCGCCACGACGCGCGACATCAATAAGGCGCAGATTTATGCCTGGAAAAAAGGCATCAAAACCCTTTACTACATTCGCCTGCGGCAGATGGCGCTGGAAGGAACGGAGGTGCAGGGCTGCGTGTCCTGCGCTTTATAAGGAGAAAACATGACACAGTTAACCCGCATCCATGCCATCAACTGGAATAAGATTGAGGACGAAAAGGACCTTGAAGTCTGGAACCGGCTGACCAGTAATTTCTGGCTGCCGGAGAAGGTGCCGCTGTCTAACGATATTCCCGCGTGGCAGTCGCTTGCGCACGATGAGCAGCAGCTTACCATCCGGGTTTTCACCGGGCTGACGCTGCTGGATACCATCCAGAACAATATTGGCGCCCCGGCGCTAATGGCGGATGCCGTCACGCCGCACGAAGAAGCCGTTATGTCGAATATCAGCTTTATGGAAGCGGTTCACGCTCGTTCTTACAGTTCGATTTTCTCGACGCTTTGCCAGTCCAAAGAAGTGGACGCGGCTTATGCCTGGAGTGAAGAAAACGAGCCGTTGCAACGTAAGGCGCAGATTATCCTCGCCCATTACCATGCGCACGACCCGCTGAAGAAAAAGATTGCCAGCGTATTTCTGGAATCCTTTCTTTTTTATTCAGGCTTTTATTTGCCGATGTACTGGTCAAGCCGCGGTAAATTAACCAATACCGCCGATCTGATTCGCCTGATTATTAGGGACGAAGCGGTTCACGGTTATTATATCGGCTATAAATTCCAGAAGGCGCTGGCGCAACAGAGTCCGCAGCGGCAAAGCGAGCTGCAAAACTTCGCGCTGGATTTGCTGATGGATCTCTACGATAACGAAGTGGCCTACAGCGAAGCGCTTTACGGCGGCGTGGGCTGGGTTGAAGAGGTGAAAGCCTTCCTGTGTTACAACGCCAACAAGGCGCTGATGAACCTCGGCTACAACGCCCTTTTCCCGGCAGAAATAGCGGAGGTTAATCCGGCGATCCTTTCCGCGCTTTCTCCTAATGCCGATGAGAACCACGACTTTTTCTCAGGTTCAGGATCGTCGTACGTAATGGGTAAAGCGGTCGAAACGCAGGACGAAGACTGGGATTTCTGATTTATAAATCAAGACCGGGTGGATACCGCCAACGGGCTGTCCACCCGACAATTTATTCATTCCGCGTTGCTGCAATATATGAATACTAATTCTGTCCGAATATCACACTATTCGCACAGAATTATCCTCTGCTGACAAAAAATATCTCTTTCCTCTGATTTGCTCGCAGCCCCCGGTAGCACGGGAAATTTCAGCCGCGCTCGCAATGCGGATATTTGTTATGCAGGCAATTGAGGGTTGTCTCAGATTCTGAGTATGTTAGGGTATATCCAGGTGATTATTTCCATCAGGAATTGTGTATATATAAATTAAATATGGGATTAACTTTATTGCATGGCAATTAAATTAGAAGTAAAGAATTTATATAAAGTATTTGGTGAGCATCCGCAACGCGCATTCAAATATATAGAAAAAGGTTTATCAAAAGCTGAGATATTAGAAAAAACAGGGCTGTCGCTTGGCGTGAAAGACGCCAGTCTGGCCATTGAAGAAGGCGAGATCTTCGTCATCATGGGGTTATCCGGTTCCGGTAAATCCACCATGGTTCGCCTTCTCAATCGCCTGATTGAACCAACCCGCGGACAGGTGCTGATTGATGGCGTAGACATCGCCAAAATATCAGACGTCGAACTCCGTGAGGTGCGCAAAAATAAGATCTCAATGGTCTTCCAGTCCTTTGCTTTGATGCCTCATATGAACGTGTTAACAAACACGGCGTTTGGTATGGAATTAGCTGGCATGCCGGTGGCTGAACGTCAGGAAAAAGCGCTTGATGCCCTGCGTCAGGTCGGGCTGGAAAATTACGCCCATGCTTATCCCGATGAACTCTCAGGCGGTATGCGTCAGCGCGTTGGTTTAGCCCGCGCGCTGGCCATTAATCCAGATATATTATTGATGGATGAAGCTTTCTCCGCTCTCGATCCATTAATTCGTACTGAAATGCAGGATGAATTAGTTAAATTACAGGCTAAACACCAGCGCACCATCGTGTTTATTTCTCACGATCTGGATGAAGCGATGCGTATTGGCGACAGAATTGCCATTATGCAGGGCGGTGAAGTAGTGCAGGTCGGTACCCCGGATGAAATTCTTAATAATCCGGCGAATGACTATGTACGCACCTTCTTCCGCGGCGTGGATATCAGCCAGGTATTTAGCGCAAAAGATATTGCCCGCCGCAGCCCGGCAGGCCTGTTGCGCAAAACCACCGGTTTTGGCCCGCGCGTCGCGCTGAAGCTGCTGCAGGATGATGACCGCGAATATGGCTATGTCATTGAGCGCGGCCAGAAATTCCTCGGCATCGTCTCAACCGATTCTCTGAAAGCCGCGATGGCTGCGGGTCTTGGTTTAGACAGCGCGTTTCTGGAATCCCCGGCGGCGGTCTCCGCCGACACGTCACTGAGCGATCTGCTCACCCATGTAGGCCAGGCGCCGTGCGCGGTACCGGTAGTGGGTGAAGAAAATCAGTACGTAGGCATCATCTCAAAAGGGGTGCTGCTGCAGGCATTAGACCGTGAGGGGGCAACCAATGAGTGATTCATCAAATCCGTGGGATACCGGCAGCGTGGCTGCCGATACGACAACCAATCAGGCCGCATCCAGCGCAGATGCATGGGGCAGCCAGGCCACCACAACGCCAGACGCGGGTAGTGGTGCCGACTGGCTAACCTCCGCCCCTGCGCCGCAGCCTGAACATTTTAATATTCTCGATCCGTTCCATAAGACGCTGATCCCGCTCGACACCTGGGTAACGCACGGCATCGACTGGGTAGTAACCCATTTCCGTCCGGTGTTCCAGGGCATTCGCGTGCCGGTGGATTACATCCTGAGCGGCTTCCAGCAGCTGCTGCTGGGGATGCCCGCGCCGGTTGCCATCATCGTGTTTGCGCTGATTGCCTGGCAGATGTCCAGCCTCGGCATGGGTATCGCGACGCTGGTTTCTCTGGTGGCCATTGGCGCAATCGGCGCCTGGTCGCAGGCGATGGTGACGCTGGCGCTGGTACTGACGGCGCTGCTGTTCTGTATGGTCATCGGGCTACCGCTCGGCATATGGCTTGCCAGAAGTGAACGAGCCGCGAAGTTCATCCGTCCGCTGCTCGATGCGATGCAGACCACGCCAGCGTTCGTTTATCTGGTGCCGATTGTGATGCTGTTTGGTATCGGTAACGTGCCGGGCGTGGTGGTAACCATTATCTTCGCCCTGCCGCCTATTGTGCGTCTGACTATCCTCGGCATTAAGCAGGTGCCGGAAGATTTGGTCGAGGCCGCCCGCTCGTTCGGCGCCAGTCCGCGTCAAATGTTGTTCAAAGTACAGTTACCGCTGGCCATGCCAACCATTATGGCAGGTGTAAACCAGACATTGATGCTCGCCCTCTCCATGGTGGTTATCGCTTCAATGATCGCCGTTGGTGGGCTGGGCCAGATGGTACTGCGCGGCATTGGCCGTCTTGATATGGGCCTTGCCACCGTCGGCGGCGTGGGGATTGTTATCCTCGCCATTATCCTCGACCGTCTGACACAGTCCATTGGCCGCGATTCACGCAGCCGTGGCAACCGCCGCTGGTATACCACTGGCCCACTAGGTCTGCTGACCCGTCCCTTCAGTAAAGCGGATAAGCGCTAGCACTATCCACCATCTCACTACTCTCCGGCGGGTGGCGCTACGCTTACCCGCCCTACGACAAAAAAGGAATAACGATGCGACACACAGCTATTTTAGCCACGGCCCTTGCCACACTCGTTACCACCAGCGCCTTCGCGGCTGACCTGCCGGGTAAAGGCATTACCGTTAAGCCTGCGCAAAGCACCATCTCAGAAGAGACGTTCCAGACGTTAATCGTCAGCCGCGGACTTGAGAAACTGGGCTACACGGTCAATAAGCCAAGCGAAGTTGATTACAACGTGGCCTATACTTCAATCGCCTCTGGCGATACCACTTTTATTGCCACCAACTGGAAGCCGCTGCATGACGATATGTATGCCGCAGCAGGCGGCGACAAAAAGTTCTATCGTGAAGGCACTTATGTAGAGGGCGCCGCTCAGGGCTACCTCATCGATAAGAAAACCGCCGAGCAGTATAAAATCACCAATATCGAGCAGTTAAAAGATCCAAAGATCGCCAAACTGTTTGATACCAATAACGATGGTAAAGCGGACATGACCGGCTGTACGCCGGGCTGGGGCTGTGAAGCGGTTATCAATCACCAGATTGAAGCCTTTGGCCTGAGCAAAACCGTGGTGCATAACCAGGGCAACTACTCCGCGATGATCGCCGATACCATTACCCGTCATAAAGAAGGTAAGCCAATCCTGTACTACACCTGGACGCCGTACTGGGTGAGCGATGTGATGGTTCCAGGCAAAGACGTGGTATGGCTGCAGGTGCCATTCTCCTCTATGCCGGGCGAGCAGAAAGGTATCGATACTAAACTGCCAAACGGCGCCAACTATGGCTTCCCGGTGAACACCATGCACATCGTGGCGAACAAAGCCTGGGCCGAGAAAAACCCGCAGGCCGCAAAACTGTTCAGCCTGATGAAGCTGCCGCTGGCGGATATCAACGCCGAGAACGCGATGATGCATAACGGCCACGCTTCCGAGGCCGATATCCAGGGTCACGTTGATGGCTGGATCAAAGCTCACCAGGCGCAGTTTGACGGTTGGGTTAAAGAAGCTCTGGCGGCTAAATAACGCTTCGGCGGGTGGCGTCTTGCTTACCCGCCCTACGG
>DALYUA010000049.1:7844-12428 GCA_031993245.1 Buttiauxella sp.
GCTCATCTTGCCGAGCCGGAAAAACGTGGAAAAGTCGTCGGCACTATTATGAGCGGCCTTTTACTGGGTATTTTGCTGGCGCGTACCGTGGCTGGCCTGCTGGCCGACATTGGTGGCTGGCGTACCGTTTACTGGGTGGCGAGCGTGCTGATGATCTTGATGGCGCTGGCTCTGTGGCGCGGTCTGCCAACGGTAAAACAGGAAAGCCATCTCAATTATCCGCAGCTTCTTGGCTCCGTCTTCAGCCTCTTTATTAAAAATAACCTGCTGCGCACCCGTGCTCTGCTGGGTTGCCTGACCTTTGCTAACTTCAGCATTCTGTGGACTTCAATGGCGTTTTTACTGGCCTCACCGCCGTTTAACTTCTCTGAAGGGGTTATCGGCCTGTTCGGGCTGGCCGGCGCTGCCGGGGCGTTAGGCGCGCGTCCTGCGGGCGGCTTTGTTGACAAGGGCAAGGCCCATCTCACCACGACGATTGGCCTGGCGCTGTTGCTGCTGTCCTGGGTTATCACGGCGCTGGGGCAGTTCTCGGTTATCGCGCTGATTATCGGCATTCTGGTGCTGGATCTCACGGTACAGGGTGTACATATTACCAACCAAGCCCTGATTTATCGCATCATGCCGGAAGCCCGTAACCGCCTGACTGCTGGTTACATGACCAGCTACTTTATCGGCGGCGCGGCAGGGTCGTTAATTTCTGCAAGCGCCTATCAGCAAGCCGGGTGGAACGGGGTTTGTATCGCGGGTGCCATTATGGCCCTACTAAATCTGGTGGTGTGGTGGCGAGGCTATCACCGCCAGGCGGGTTGATAATAATCCTTTACAACCTTTGTGGGCATTTGGGGGTGTTAAGGCCAGGGACAGTCTGTTAAGGTTGTCCCTGATTATTAATTTGAGTGACATTAACGCCGGTTATTTATAAATAATTAATATGGACAGTCCCGCAATAATTTCTGATGAGAATCATCCCATTGAAGCAACCTGGCTTGAGGGACTGAAAGACAGTTTACCTATCGTCATCAGTTATATTCCCGTCGCCTTTGCCTTCGGCCTCAATGCCACTAAGCTTGGATTCACTCCGCTCGAGAGCCTGTTTTTCTCCTGTATTATTTACGCCGGCGCCAGCCAGTTTGTGATAACCGCTCTGCTCGCGGCGGGTAGCTCCCTTTGGGTTGCAGCGCTCACCGTCATGGCAATGGATGTGCGCCATGTGCTTTATGGCCCTTCCCTGCGTAGCCGCATCACAAAAACGCTCAGTAAGCCTAAAACCGCCGTCTGGGCTTTTGGCCTGACAGACGAAGTGTTCGCTGCCGCTACCGCGAAGCTGGTAAGGGATAACCGCCGCTGGAGCGAAAACTGGATGATCGGCATCGCTTTCTGCTCCTGGTTCTCCTGGGTGCTTGGTACGGCTCTGGGGTCGTGGTCCGGCAACGGTTTACTTGACGATTTCCCGGCGGTGGAAGCCGCGCTGAGCTTTATGCTGCCCGCGCTGTTTCTCAGTTTTCTGCTCGCCTCATTCCAGCGCAAACAATCCTGGACCGTGACTGCGGCGCTTGCAGGCGCGCTGCTGGGCGTCACGCTGGTGTCGATCCCGGCGGCTATTTTAGCGGGTATTGTCTGCGGCTGCCTGGCAGCGCTGGTGCAATCGCACTGTCACGAGGAAGCCTGATGAGTACGCAAGTGCTGCTGCTCGGCCTGCTGGTCGGTTTAGCTAACTATTTATTCCGCTATCTACCGCTACGTTTGCGGGCAAACGCCCCTCGTCCGGCAAAGCGCGGCGCAACCGGCGTACTGCTCGATAACATTGGCATCGCGTCGATTTGCGCCCTGCTGGTGGTATCAAGCGCGCCGGAAATCATGCAGGACAGCAAGCGTGCGCTGCCGACGCTTGTCGGCTTTGCCATCCTCGGCATGAGCTTTTATAAAACCCGCAGCATTATCATTCCCACGCTGCTCAGCGCTCTGGGCTATGGATTAGCCTGGAAACTCATGATGGTGATATAAGCCAGATGAATTAAAACACATAAATAATACATTTACTTTATTTGTCACTATCGTTACTATATCGGCTGCAACTAATGAGGTTATGCCAAAATGGATAGTTCGTTTACGCCCATTGAACAAATGCTAAAATTTCGCGCCAAGCGCCATCAGGATTTTCCCTATCAGGAGATTCTGTTGACCCGTCTGTGTATGCATATGCAGGGGAAGCTGCTGGAAAATCGCAATAAGATGCTGAAAGCTCAGGGGATTAACGAGACGTTGTTTATGGCGTTAATCACGCTTGAGTCCCAGGAAGATCATAGCATTCAGCCGTCCGAGCTGAGCTGTGCGCTGGGTTCGTCACGCACCAACGCGACCCGCATCGCCGATGAACTGGAAAAACGCGGCTGGATTGAACGCCGCGAAAGCGACAACGATCGCCGCTGTCTGCATTTGCAGTTGACCGATAAAGGTCATGAATTCCTGCGTCAGGTCTTACCGCCACAGCATAACTGCCTGCATGAGCTGTGGTCTTCTCTTAGCGGCACTGAAAAAGAGCAGTTGGAAGCCATCACCCGCAAGCTGCTTACCCGTCTTGATAAAATGGACGAAGAACAGTCGGTACCTGAAGCCGCGCGCTAAGCTGCGCCGTCACACCGAATCGCGTGCCCCAATAAAAAATGACAACTTAGAGGCCAGCAACTCACCTTGCTGGCCTCTAAGATCTAACAGGTCGGTCTTTAGCCGATCACAATAATAAAAAAGTGTGGAGATAAGCATGAGCGCACATGCGGAGACTCAAAACCCGCAGCAACCGGTAAACAAGAAAGGCAAACGTAAAGGTGCCCTTCTGCTGTTGACCCTGCTGTTTGTAATTATTGCTGTGGCATACGGGATCTATTGGTTTTTGGTATTGCGTCACTACGAAAATACGGACGATGCGTATGTGGCAGGGAATCAGGTACAGATTATGTCCCAGGTTTCCGGCAGCGTAACTAAGGTCTGGGCCGATAATACCGACTTCGTCAAAGAGGGCGACGTGCTGGTAACGCTCGACCAGGCTGACGCTGAACAGGCGTTTGATAAAGCGCAGACCGTGCTGGCATCAAGCGTGCGTCAGACGCGCCAGCAGATGATCAACAGCAAGCAGTATCAGGCCACTATCGAACTGAAAAAGACCGCACTGGCACAGGCGCAAAGCGATCTGAACCGCCGTGTGCCTTTAGGCAGCGCAAACCTGATTGGCCGTGAAGAGCTGCAACACGCTCGCGATGCCGTGGCGTCCGCGCAGGCTGACCTTAACGTTGCTGTTGAGCAGTACAACGCGAACCAGGCGATGATTCTGGGCAGCAAGCTTGAGGATCAGCCGAATGTGAAACAGGCCGCTGCCGATTTACGTAATGCCTGGATGGCGCTGCAACGTACCAAAATCGTCAGCCCGATGACCGGCTATGTTTCTCGCCGCGCCGTACAGGTTGGCGCACAAATCAGCCCAACAACGCCGCTGATGGCTATCGTGCCGGCCAGCGGACTGTGGGTGGATGCCAACTTCAAAGAGACGCAGCTTGCGCATATGCGTATCGGCCAGCCAGCCACCGTGGTCAGTGATATTTATGGCGACGAAGTGGAATACACCGGCAAAGTGGTCGGTCTGGATATGGGGACCGGCAGCGCCTTCTCCTTACTGCCTGCCCAGAACGCTACCGGTAACTGGATCAAAGTGGTTCAGCGTCTGCCGGTACGTATCGAGCTGGACGCAAAGCAGCTTGAACAGCATCCGCTGCGCATCGGCCTGTCCACTTTAGTTACCGTAAATACCTCAAACCGCGACGGCAGCGTGCTGGCAAGCCAGGCTCGAACTTCCCCTGTCTATGAAAGTAACGCGCGCGAACTGAAGCTGGCCCCGGTTAACGAGCTGATTAACCAGATTATCCAGGCAAATGCGGGTTAATCCAGCGGAGGTTGTATGGCACAGCAAAAACCGCTAGAAGGCGCCCAACTGGTCATTATGACCATCGCGTTATCGATGGCGACCTTTATGCAGGTGCTGGACTCCACCATCGCAAACGTGGCGATCCCGACCATTGCCGGTAACCTTGGCTCATCCATGAGCCAGGGGACATGGGTTATTACTTCCTTTGGGGTGGCAAACGCCATCTCGATCCCCCTGACCGGCTGGCTTGCCAAACGCATCGGCGAAGTCAAACTGTTCATGTGGTCGACGATACTGTTTGTTATCGCTTCCTGGGCGTGCGGCGTTTCCAACAGTCTGGAAATGCTGATCTTCTTCCGCGTGATTCAGGGGGTGGTTGCCGGGCCGCTAATCCCGCTGTCGCAGAGTTTGCTGCTCAATAACTATCCGCCTGCAAAACGAAGCATCGCGCTGGCGTTATGGTCGATGACGGTTATCGTTGCGCCTATCTGTGGGCCGATTCTCGGCGGCTATATCAGCGATAATTACCACTGGGGCTGGATCTTCTTTATCAACGTGCCGATTGGCGCCGCGGTAGTGCTGATGACCCTGCAAACGCTGCGCGGCCGCGAAACCAGGACGGAACAACGCCGCATTGACGCCATCGGTCTTGCGCTGCTGGTGGTCGG
>DALYUA010000050.1:0-11749 GCA_031993245.1 Buttiauxella sp.
AATCATATTTATGCAGGTCGGCCGGCTTAACCCAGGCAATATCCTGAAACTCTTCATTGATGGTGACTTCGCGGTTGGCGCTGATGCAGTTGAATAGCAGGTAGATCATATAGATCTCTTCTTTCGTGCCGTCCGCGTAAGTTTTAATACGCACGGCATCTGAGAACGTCCAGGGCGTGATGTCGGTTATCTGCAAAGCATCGCCCAACTCCTCACGAATCTCCCGCAATAATGCCTCGTTAAGATGCTCGCCAGCTTCCATTCCGCCGCCAGAAAGCGCCCACTGCCCCGGGAAAACGCCACGATCGCTCGCCATTTTGCAAAGTAATATTTCCCCGTCGTTTTCAATAATCGGGCAAACGATAATTCTCTGGCGCATATGACCTCCTGATGTCATTTCTTAGCGGGCTGCTGATGCGGCTGGCCTGTACACTGGTGGATGATTCGAAAACACCGTTATTCTTATGCGCTAAAGAACAGCCGATCTGAACCATTCAAAGGATGGATAAGCGCAAATTTCCCCGTCCTGTAGTTGGCGAAACCGTAACTTAAACCACCGCCGTTGTCAGCCGGGAAGTACAGCAAAGCCTTCCCTGCTCGTCGCTGATTTCAATCTGCCAGACCTGATGGCGGCGTCCAACGTGCACCGCCTTACAGACGCCGCGCACGTTGCCTTCACGCGCCGATCGCAGATGGTTAGCATTAACTTCCAGACCAACTATCTTCTGCTCTCCTTCGGTACACAGATACCCTGCAACTGAACCCAGCGTTTCTGCGAGTACCACAGACGCGCCGCCATGCAGCAGGCCGAACGGCTGGCGGGTGCGGTTATCAACCGGCATGGTGGCTTCCAGTTCGTTATCACCAATGCGGGTAAACACGATGCCAACGTGTTCGACCATATTACCGGCGCTCATAGCATTGAGCGCTTCAAGCGTGGTTTCACGTCGCCAGATCATCCCAGAATCTCCAGCAGGGCCTGTAACGGATGACGCACGCCGTTGCCTTCAATACGTTTAACCTGGCTGCGGCAGGAATAGCCCGTTGCCAGGCAGCGTTGGCGTGGCAGGCGCTGCATCGCCTGATGCCATGAAAGCTCATAAATGCCGAGCGAGTTGGCGTGATTTTTTACCTCATGCCCGTAGGTACCGGCCATGCCGCAGCAACCGACGCTGACGTTTTCCAGCTTCGCCCCGCAGCGCGCAAAAATGGCAGCCCACTGGCCAGGCGCGGTTGGCAGCGCCGTTACTTCGGTACAGTGGCCGAATAAATACCAGGATTCGCCTCCGACGGGAGTAATTTCACGATCTGCCAGCACGCCCGGCAGCCACTCATGCACTAGCTGCACATGAAAATCCCCGCGATCGTCGCCCAGCGTTTGCTTGTACTCATCGCGATAGCAAAGCACCAGCGCCGGGTCAACGCCAACCATCGGCATGCCTGATGCCGCAATGCGGTTCAGAAACTCGGAAGTTTTACGCGCCGTGCGGGCAAATTTTTGCAAAAAACCTTTAATGTGCTGCGCTTTACCATTCGGTGAGAACGGCAGAACCACAGGCTCCAGGCCTAGTTTCTCCACCAGCCGCACGAAATCTGCAACCACCTGCGCATCGTAGTAACTGGTAAACGGATCCTGCACCACCAGCACTGTTTTAGCGCGCTGTTCTGCGCTGTATTTCTCAAGCTGCTCAAGCGTGGTATTTGCTGAACGGTGTCCTACCAGCTGCTGTTGCAGCGTTGGCGTGGAGAGCGCAGGCAGATCGACCATGCCGATGTGTTTTTGCGACAAATTGCGCACCCACGGCTGGCTCATAAAGAAGTTGAACGTTTTCGGCGCGCGCGCCATTAGCGGCGCATAGCTTTCGACCGTTGCTACAAGATGATCGCGCATCGGGCGCAGATAGCGGGTGTGATAAAGCTGCAGGAAGCGCGAACGAAACTCCGGCACGTCGATTTTAATCGGGCACTGGGTGGAACACGCTTTACAGGCCAGACAGCCGGACATCGCCTCTTTTACTTCATGTGAGAAGTCGTATTCGCCTTTACACGCATGCCAGGTATTGCGGCTCCGCTCGATAAGTCCCCGCAGGCTGGCGCCTTGCTCCGGCAACTGTTTCTCCAGCGCCTCCGGATCGACGCCACGATCGGCCAGCAGACGCAGCCATTCACGGGTTAGCGTGGCACGTCCTTTTGGGGAATGGATGCGGTTGCTGGTAATCTTCATCGACGGGCACATTGGGCTTTTCACGTCGAAGTTAAAGCACAGGCCGTTGCCGTTACACTCCATCGCCCCGCGCCAGGAAGTGCGTACTGCGATAGGGATTTGCCTGTCGAAAGTGCCGCGCTTCACCGCATCCACCTGCATCATCGGATCGTCCACGCCGAGCGGCGGACAGATTTTGCCAGGATTGAGACGGTTGTCAGGGTCGAATGCGGCTTTAATACGTCTTAATTCTTCAAACAGCGTCTCGCCAAAGAACGCCGGACTGTATTGCGCACGGAAACCTTTGCCGTGTTCGCCCCACAGCAGGCCGCCATATTTTGCGGTGAGCGCCACCACATCGTCAGAAATGCGTTTCATCAGCACTTCCTGATGCGGATCGCACATATCCAGCGCCGGGCGAACGTGGAGCACGCCCGCATCTACGTGGCCGAACATGCCGTAGCTCAGATTATGGCTGTCGAGCAGCGCGCGGAACTCAACGATATAGTCGGCCAGATGCTGCGGTGGTACGCAGGTATCTTCAGCAAACGGAATAGGCTTCGCCTGTCCTTTAGCGTTACCCAGCAGGCCTACCGCTTTTTTACGCATGCCGTAGATACGCTCGATACCAGCGAGTTCGCTACAAATCTGCCAGCCGATGACGCCGCCCTCGCCTTGCGCTATCAGCGCATCGAGACGTTCACATAAAGAAGCCACCTGGCTTTCAATAAGCTCCGCATCATCCCCGGCAAATTCAACAATATTCAGGCCGAGCATCTCTTTATCCGGCACGTCGGTAATAAGTTCGCTCACCGAATGCCAGACAATATCTTCCCGCGCCAGGTTCAGCACTTTGGAATCTACCGTCTCGACGGAAAGCGCACGGGCCTCCACCATAAACGGCGCGTTGCGCAGCGCGGAGTCGAAGGAATCGTACTTCACGTTCACCAGCCTGCGCACTTTCGGCAGACGCGTGATGTCCAGCTTCGCCTCGGTGATAAACGCCAGCGTGCCTTCCGAGCCAGTCAGAATGCGGGTGAGATCAAATTGCGATAGATCGTCATTAAAAACGTGCCGCAGATCGTAGCCGGTCAGGAAACGGTTGAGTTTCGGGAACCTGTCGGTAATTAACTGGCGCTGCTCGCGACAGCGGTCATAAACCGTACGATAGATTCTGCCGATGGTACTTTCATCGCGGCCCATATCTTCAGCCAGGGCTGCGGACATCGGACGCGTGTCGAGAATGTCGCCGCCCAGCAGCACGGCGCGCACGCCCATCACGTGATCGGAGGTTTTGCCGTATACCAGCGACCCCTGCCCGGAGGCATCGGTGTTTATCATCCCGCCAAGCGTTGCGCGGTTACTGGTGGAAAGCTCCGGAGCAAAGAAGTAGCCATAAGGCTTCAGATACTGGTTCAGCTGGTCTTTAATTACCCCGGCTTCCACGCGCACCCAACCCTGTTCAGGATTGATTTCAATTATGCGGTTCATGTAGCGGGACATGTCGACAACGATGCCTTTATTCAGCGCCTGGCCGTTGGTGCCGGTGCCGCCGCCTCGGGGAGTAAAGACCAAAGATTTGAAACGTTCTTCGCAAGCCAGACGGGCAAGTAAAGCCACATCTGCCGTAGAGCGAGGAAATATTACGGCGTCCGGCAGCAGCTGATAAATACTGTTATCGGTAGCCATGGTTAACCGGTCAGCGTAGCTGGTTGCGGTATCGCCGGTAAAACCCTGATGCTCCAGTGCCTGCAAAAAATTGAGCACCAGCTGAACCAGCCCTGGTGCCTGAGAAATTTGTGGGATCATTGACTGTCGACCCTGCCTGACGTTATTTAAGTTGTGAGTTATCGTTTGCGTATACTGCCTTTTGTTTTTAACACATTTTTTTCAGACAAGCGCGCCTGTTTTGCGGCTGTCAAAAAGCAAGTAAATACCTCATCATTATGTTATCCGTTCGCGGTTTTAACGCAGGCAATTTGCTCGTTATCTTTTATTAGGGTGATTTTTTCTATGGTCAAAGTCAGTTCGCCGAAGGATCTACTACAGATCCTGCTTTCGGTGCTGTTTATCTCGGTGATGATTATCGCTTGTTTGTGGATCGTCCGGCCCTTTGTTCTCGGCTTTGCCTGGGCGGGTACCGTTGTGCTTTCTACCTGGCCCGTCATGCTCAAATTCCAGCGTTTACTCTGGGGAAAGCGATCGCTGGCCGTTCTGGTCATGACCTTTTTACTGCTGATGCTGTTTGTCATTCCCGTGGCGCTGCTGGTTAACAGCCTGGTCGATAACAGCGGCCCGGTCATTGCCTGGGCGACAAAAGGCGACCTGGCGTTGCCGACGTTCGAATGGCTGCATTCTATTCCGATGATTGGCGACAATATTTATTCCGGCTGGAACACGCTGGTTGAAAGCGGTGGCAGCGCGATTATGGCAAAAATTCGCCCTTATATCGGCACCACCACTACCTGGTTCCTGGGACAGGCGGTGCATATCGGCCGCTTTCTGATGCACTGCGGTCTGATGCTGCTGTTTAGCGTGCTGCTTTATGCGAAAGGTGAAACGCTGGGTAACGGTATACGTCATTTTGCATTCCGGCTGGCGGGCAACCGCGGCGATGCGGCTGTTCTGCTGGCAGCCCAGGCGATTCGCGCCGTTGCGCTGGGTGTGGTGGTAACCGCGCTGGTGCAGTCAGTGCTCGGCGGTTTTGGTCTGGCGGTTGCCGGCATTCCGAATGCGACATTACTCACTGTCCTCATGATGCTATGCTGCCTGGTACAGATTGGCCCGCTGCTGGTGCTTATTCCGTCGATTATCTGGCTTTACTGGAGCGGTGATACCACATGGGGCACCGTGCTGCTGGTCTGGAGCTGCATCGTTGGCACCATGGATAACTTTATCCGCCCTGTGCTTATTCGTATGGGTGCGGATTTGCCGATGATTCTTATCCTCTCCGGCGTTATCGGAGGCCTAATCGCCTTTGGCATGATCGGTCTGTTTATCGGCCCGGTGGTGCTGGCGGTCTCTTATCGCCTGATTTCAGTCTGGATGCATGAAGCCCCGCCGCCGCAGTACGCGCCTGATGAAGTCGTTGAGCTGCTTGAAGAGCACGAAGAAGAACAAATGATGAAGTAAAGCTGCACTCCCTCGCGCCGCGGGGGAGTCATTCCTAAGTCATTGGTTAGCAAATCTAATCAGTCTCCAGCGTTTTGTCCCTTATTCCCGCGATTGAATTCACTAATGTCCGCTAATGTGACGTTAAACGTTAACCTGACGTTAACTATTGAGACGAATCTGAGAGACTCCTAAGGCCGGGATGCCTACTATTATCACACGGTTATGAATCAACACATTGATTTATAAGCATGGAAATCCCCTGAGTGAAACAACGAATTGCTGTGTGTAGTCTTTGCCCATCTCAATGATGGGCTTTTTTTTGCCGTTTTTTCGGTACAGGCTATCTTCAGGGCAAAAAAAACCCCTCAATGAGGGGCCTGATAGCACTTCTGTCAGCGTTCGCTGCTTCGCCCGCCGGAACGACGGCCGCCGCCCGTAGCCTGCGTATGGCGCTTAACGGCGCGACGAATCTGGTTCGCCTTCATACGACGGCGATCTTTCTCTACCGCCACTTTACTCTCCGTTTCGGCCGGCAGCTCTACCAGCGTACGCAGGTAGTTGGTTTGCGCCAGATCCAGCTCGGTATAACCGCCACGCGGCAAACCTTTTGGCAGCGGGATGTCGCCGTAGCGTACACGAATCAGTCGGCTAACCTGCACGCCAACCGCTTCCCAGAGACGACGGACTTCACGGTTACGGCCTTCGGTCAGGGTCACGTTGTACCACTGGTTGATGCCTTCGCCACCGGTGAATTTGATGGTTTTAAATGCAGCAGGACCATCCTCAAGCTGCACGCCAAGCGCCAGCTGCTTCACTTTATTATCATCAATCTGGCCAAATACACGCACGGCATATTCGCGTTCCACTTCACGGCTTGGGTGCATCAGACGGTTAGCCAGTTCACCATCGGTAGTGAACAGCAGCAGACCGCAAGTGTTTACGTCCAGACGCCCTACGGCAATCCAGCGTGCGCCACGCAGCTTCGGCAGGCGGTCAAATACCGTCGGACGGCCTTCCGGATCGTTGCGGGTACAGAGCTCACCTTCCGGCTTGTAATAAGCCAGCACGCGACAAATCTGTTCTACGGATTCTTTAATAGAGATCAGGTGTCCATCGATACGAATTTTCAGGGCCTGGTTTACTTCGACACGATCGCCCAGCGTGGCAATTTTGCCATCGACGCTAACGCGGCCTGCAGAAATGATGGTTTCGATTTCACGGCGTGAACCGTGGCCGGCACGAGCCAGCACTTTTTGTAACTTTTCGCTCTTATCGCTCATTGAGCTTCCTCGGGTGTCGCCTTCACAGGCGTCGAAATGGGGGCAATGGGGCTTACACCCCATTTTAGGCCGCACAGTATAGCCGCAGACAATGTTATAAGAAAGGCTTAACGTCACCAACGCCTTCACGCACCACAACAGGTGCGTCATCCGTTAAATCTATGACCGTTGTGGGTTGCTGACCGAGGTAGCCGCCGTGAATCACAAGATCCACCACTTTTTCCAAGCGATCTTTGATCTCTTCCGGATCTGACTCGGTAAATTCGCTGCCGGGCATCATCAATGAAGTAGAGAGCATCGGCTGATCGAGCACTTCCAGTAACGCCTGCGCAATAGGATTAGACGGCACGCGCAGGCCGATGGTTTTACGTTTTTCCTGCAGCAGGCGGCGCGGAACATCTTTAGTGCCTTTCAGGATAAAGGTGTAATTACCCGGCGTATTGTTTTTGATTAAGCGGAACGCCACGTTATCAACAAACGCGTAGGTTGAAAGCTCCGACAAATCACGGCACATAAGCGTGAAGTTGTGCCCGTCCGGTAAATTACGGATGCGGCAAATGCGCTCCATTGCCGTTTTGTCTTCGAGCTTGCAGCCCAGCGCATAGCCGGAATCGGTTGGATAGACGATGACGCCGCCTTTACGAACAATTTCCACGGACTGGTTAATCAGGCGCTGCTGCGGGTTATCCGGGTGAATATAGAAAAACTGACTCATACTGTCCTCTCTTTTGCGATGAGGCTGCTCCCCCACTCCCGCCATACTGGCTCAACGTCTGCGGGCAACCATAGCTTGCGCCCCAGCTCTATCCACGAGCAGGGCTGATGGAAATCAGAGCCCTGTGAAGCCAGCAGGTTGAACTGCCGTGAATAGCCAGCAAGTACGGTTCTTTCATTGGGGGCTTGCTGACACTGCGCAACTTCCATGGCATCGCCACCACTTTGCGCAAACTGCGCCAGCAATCTTTTCAGCCATTTTGCGGTCAGGTCATAACGGCCAGGATGCGCCAGTACGGCCTGCCCGCCGGAATGATGAATCACATCAATAGCTTGTTCTATTGTACACCACTGCGGCGGAACGTATCCCGTTTTCCCTTTTGCGAGATACTTCTTAAAGACATCCGCCATCGTCCTGGCTTTGCCGCACTCAACCAGAAAACGAGCGAAATGCCCACGCGTCACGGCTCCCCCGTCAGCCAGACGCAGGGCGCCCTCAAGCGCGCCGGGAATATGGGCTTTGTCGAGCCTTTCGGCAATCATTTCAGCACGCTGTGTCCGGCGCACGGTTTGTTCCGCCAGAAGCGCCACCAGCGCCGGATGATATTCATCAACGCCCAGGCCAACAATATGGATCTCGTGATTTTCCCAGACGGTTGAAATTTCCACGCCGCTGATCAACTGTAGCGGCAGTTGCTTTTCAGCGATTTCCGCCCTCGCCGCAGGCAGACCTGCGACGGTATCGTGATCGGTAATAGCAAGAATGCCCACGCGATTGTCCACCGCGCGCTGCACCAGCGCCTGGGGTGTTAAAAGGCCATCTGAGGCGGTGGTATGGCTATGTAAATCGTAAATCACCGCAAGGGAAGGTTCGCTCAAAATGGCTCCGGTACTGTTAAAAAAATGAAAAACGCCGCCCATCATAGCGATATTCAGGGCTAACTAAAAATCGCTATTGACTTTACCTTTGTGAACCAGTTAACTAGTACGCAAGTTCACACAAGAAAGGTATTTGAAAATGAAAGCGATTCACAATGTGCACAGCAGCTGGTGGCGCACTTCCTGAAACGGGCAGTGTCTTCGCTTTGGCTGTTAATCAGCCCGGATACCAGGCCCGCCATCGCAGCGGGCTTTTTTTTGAACAAAATGACTGAGAACAAATAATGCAAACACAAAAACCAGCGCTCGAATTACTGACCCAGGACGCGCCGTACCGGGATAATCCCACCGCCGTATTCCATCAGCTCTGCGGCGCTCGCCCGGCCACGCTGCTGCTTGAATCTGCTGATATCGACAGCAAAGACGATCTAAAAAGCCTGCTGCTGGTGGACAGCGCGTTACGCATCACCGCAATGGGTGACGCTGTCACTATTCAGGCACTTTCGGCTAACGGCGCTTCCCTGCTTCCTTTGCTGGATGCGGCCTTACCGGCAGGCGTGCAAAACGAGCATCTGCCCCAGGGGCGCATTCTTCACTTTCCTGCGGTCAGCCAGCTGCTGGACGAAGATGCTCGCCTGTGTTCGCTTTCCGTGTTCGACGCGTTCCGCCTGATGCAGGACCTGGTCACCGTGCCGGAGAGCGAACGTGAAGCGATGTTCTTCGGCGGCTTATTCGCCTACGACCTGGTAGCCGGTTTCGAAGATTTACCTTCCCTGAAACAGGACAACAGCTGCCCTGACTACTGCTTCTATCTGGCGGAAACGCTGCTGGTCATCGATCATCAGAAGAAGCAAACCCGCATTCAGACCAGCCTCTTCACCCCATCCGCCACAGAAAAAACGCGCCTGCTGCAACGCGCTGAACAACTGTGCGGCCAGCTGCAGGAAACGCCAGCCGCGCTGCCGGTGCAGAAAATTGAGCAGATGGCCTGCGAATGCAATCAGAGCGATGAAGAGTACGGCGCCGTAGTGCGCCATATGCAAAAAGCGATTCGTGCCGGGGAAATTTTCCAGGTGGTGCCGTCTCGCCGCTTCTCGCTGCCTTGCCCTTCTCCGCTGGCGGCTTATCAGACCTTGAAGAAAAGCAATCCAAGCCCTTATATGTTCTTTATGCAGGACAACGATTTTACGCTGTTCGGCGCATCACCTGAAAGCTCGCTGAAATATGACGCAACTTCACGCCAGATCGAAATTTACCCCATCGCCGGCACCCGTCCTCGCGGCCGCCGTGCGGATGGCTCGCTCGATCGCGATCTCGACAGCCGTTTTGAGCTGGAAATGCGCACCGACCATAAAGAGATGTCCGAGCATCTGATGCTGGTAGATCTTGCACGTAACGATCTGGCGCGCATTTGTACGCCGGGCAGCCGCTACGTTGCTGACCTGACCAAAGTGGATCGTTATTCCTTCGTCATGCATCTGGTTTCACGCGTTGTAGGCGAGTTGCGCAGCGACCTGGACGTGCTGCACGCCTACCGCGCCTGCATGAACATGGGCACGCTTAGCGGGGCGCCAAAAGTTCGCGCCATGCAGTTGATTGCCAAAGCCGAAGGCGTGCGTCGCGGCAGCTATGGCGGCGCCGTTGGCTACTTCACCGCTCATGGCGATCTTGATACCTGCATTGTTATTCGCTCCGCCTATGTAGAGGACGGCATTGCCACCGTGCAGGCGGGCGCAGGCGTGGTGCTGGACTCCGTACCGCAATCTGAAGCCGACGAAACTCGTAATAAAGCCCGCGCTGTCCTGCGCGCTATTGCCACCGCGCACCATGCAAAGGAGATTTTCTGATGGCTGATATTCTGCTGCTCGATAACATCGATTCCTTCACCTATAACCTGGCAGATCAGCTACGAGCCAACGGGCACAACGTGGTTATCTATCGCAACCACGTTCCGGCACAAACGTTAATTGAGCGTCTGGCAACCATGGATAACCCGGTGCTGATGCTTTCTCCGGGTCCCGGCGCGCCAAGCGAAGCTGGCTGCATGCCAGAGCTATTAACCCGTATGCGCGGCAAGCTGCCGATTATCGGTATCTGCCTGGGGCATCAGGCGATCGTTGAAGCCTACGGCGGCTATGTCGGCCAGGCAGGGGAAATCCTTCACGGCAAGGCTTCTGTTATCTCTCATGATGGCGAGGCGATGTTTGCCGGGCTGCCTAATCCGCTGCCGGTTGCCCGTTATCACTCGCTGGTCGGCAGCAATATTCCTGCGGGCTTAACCATTAACGCGCATTTTGACGGTATGGTGATGGCCGTGCGCCACGATGCGGACCGCGTGTGCGGCTTCCAGTTCCACCCGGAATCCATTCTGACTACCCAGGGCGCGCGCCTGCTGGAGCAAACCCTCGACTGGGCGCTGCTGAAGTTAAAACAAATTAATACGCTGCAGCCGATTCTGGACAAACTGTACCAGGCGCAGACGCTGAGCCGCGAAGAAAGCCATCAGCTTTTCTCCGGCATCGTGCGTGGCGAACTGAAGCCGGAACAACTGGCTGCCGCGCTGGTAAGCATGAAAGTGCGTGGCGAACATCCGAACGAAATCGCCGGCGCTGCCTCAGCCCTCCTTGAAGCCGCCGCGCCATTCCCGAGCCCGGACTATCAGTTTGCCGATATCGTCGGCACTGGCGGCGATGGCAGCAACAGCATTAATATTTCTACCGCCAGCGCCTTTGTCGCAGCAGCCGTAGGTCTGAAAGTTGCCAAGCACGGCAACCGCAGCGTTTCCAGCCGTTCCGGCTCTTCAGATTTGCTGGCGGCCTTCGGTATCAACCTGGACATGAGCGCAGAAACCTCTCGTCAGGCCCTGGATGATTTGGGCGTATGTTTCCTGTTCGCGCCGAAATATCACACGGGGTTCCGTCACGCCATGCCGGTACGTCAGCAGTTAAAAACCCGCACGCTGTTTAACGTGTTAGGCCCGTTGATTAACCCGGCTCATCCGCCGCTTGCGCTAATTGGCGTTTACAGCGCGGAACTGGTGTTGCCAATTGCCGAAACGCTGCGCGTGCTGGGTTACAGACGTGCTGCTGTCGTGCACAGCGGCGGAATGGATGAGGTTTCCCTGCATGCCCCAACGCAGGTTGCTGAGCTTAACAATGGCGATATTAAAAGCTATCAGCTGAACGCTGAAGATTTTGGCCTGCCGGCCTATCATCAGGATCAGCTCGCAGGCGGCACGCCGGAAGAAAATCGTGACATTCTCACCCGCCTGCTACAAGGTAAAGGAGAGATCGCCCACGAGTCAGCCGTAGCGGCAAACGTAGCCATGCTGATGCGCCTGCACGGCCAGGAAGATCTCAGGGCAAACGCACAACGGGTGCTGGACGTATTGCGCAGCGGCGCAGCCTACGACCGCGTCACCTCACTGGCAGCAAGAGGATAAGAAATGCAGGACACCGTATTAACGAAAATCGTCGAGGATAAGGCGATTTGGGTTGAAGCGCGTAAAAAGCAGCAGCCCCTGGCAAGTTTCCAGAACGACGTCACCCCTGCCACACGC
>DALYUA010000050.1:11759-12327 GCA_031993245.1 Buttiauxella sp.
ACACGCAGCTTTTACCATGCGCTGCAGGGCGCGCGTACCGCGTTTATCCTTGAATGCAAAAAGGCGTCTCCGTCTAAGGGCGTGATTCGCGATGATTTCGACCCGGCGCGTATTGCCGGCGTGTATAAGCACTACGCCTCCGCGATTTCCGTCCTGACTGACGAGAAATATTTCCAGGGAAGCTTTGATTTCCTGCCTGTGGTCAGCGAAATCGTGACCCAGCCGGTATTGTGCAAAGATTTTATCATCGACGCTTACCAGATTTACCTGGCGCGTTTTTATCAGGCCGACGCCTGCCTGCTGATGCTGTCGGTGCTGGATGACGAGCAGTATCGCCAGCTTGCCGCCGTCGCCCACAGCCTGGAGATGGGCGTGCTGACGGAAGTCAGTAATGAAGAAGAGCTTGAGCGCGCTATTGCGCTGGAAGCGAAAGTTGTCGGCATCAACAACCGCGACCTGCGCGATCTTTCTATCGATCTGAACCGCACGCGTCAGCTAGCGCCGCGTCTGACCCACGGCGTAACGGTGATTAGCGAATCCGGTATCAGTACTTATGGCCAGATCCGCG
>DALYUA010000051.1:0-12030 GCA_031993245.1 Buttiauxella sp.
TATGGTCGCGCTGGCGGTGGTCGAGGCTCAGACTCAGCCGCTGTAAGGGATTTGTCGGGTGGCGCTGCGCTAACCCGAGCTACTGGATAGCGTAGGCCGGGCAAGCGAAGGCGCCGCCCGGCATTAAATCCATTCGCGAACCTGAATAAACCCACTCAGGGCAGCCTCAGGGCTGCCTTCTTCCGGCCGGTAGTCATACTCCCAGCGCACCAGCGGCGGCATCGACATCAGAATCGACTCCGTGCGCCCGCCGGTCTGCAGGCCAAACAGCGTCCCGCGATCCCACACCAGATTGAACTCCACGTAGCGGCCGCGACGATAGAGCTGAAACTGACGCTCCCGCTCGCCATATGGCGTGGCTTTGCGCCGCTCAACGATCGGCAGATACGCATCGGTGTAGCCATTGCCAACGGCCTGCATAAAGCTGAAGCAGTGGTCAAAGTCCGGGGTATTCAAATCGTCAAAGAACAGGCCGCCAATTCCGCGCTGCTCGTGACGATGCTTCAGATAGAAGTAGTCATCGCACCATTTTTTATAGCGCGGATAAACCTCTGCGCCGAAGGGCTGGCACAGATCGTGAGCCGTGCGATGCCAGTGAACCGCATCCTCCTCAAAGCCATAGAAGGGCGTCAGGTCAAACCCGCCGCCGAACCACCACACCGGCTCTGCGCCGGGATTCTCAGCAATGAAAAAACGCACGTTGGCATGGCTGGTCGGCACATAGGGATTCCACGGATGTACCACCAGAGAAACCCCCATCGCCTCAAAGCTGCGACCGGCCAGTTCCGGGCGATGCGCCGTTGCCGAAGACGGCATGGCGTCGCCGTGAACGTGGGAGAAGTTTACGCCCGCCTGCTCAAACACGCCGCCATCGCGCAGAACCCGGCTGCGACCGCCGCCGCCGCCTTCGCGCTGCCAGCTGTCTTCGACAAATTCACCGCCGTCAATGGCGCTCAGTTTCTGGCAAATGGTCTCCTGGAGCTGGAGGAGATAGCGTTTTACCTGTTGCGCGTCGGGCTTCATTTACGTCTCTTCGAGTGGGCCTTCTGGTTATCGAACCAGTGGAAATAGCTGATGATGCCGGACGCGATCGCGCTGGCGATTTTTTGCCGGAACGCGGTGGTACCTAACAGTTTTTCTTCGCCCGGGTTGGTGATAAATGAGGTTTCAACCAGTACGGACGGGATTGACGGCGACTTCAATACCACGAAGGCGGCCTGTTCAGTGTTACGGCTATGCAGCTTATGCACCGGCTTAATATTTTTCAGGATATGCGAACCCAGCGTCAGGCTGTTTTTAATGGTATCGGTCTGCACCAGGTCAAACAGCACCTGCTGTAAAAGATGGTCCTTGGCCGTGGCTTTTTTACCGGCGACCTCATCGGCGCGGTTTTCGCGATCGGAGAGGTATTTCGCCATCGCGCTACTCGCACCGCGGTTGGAGAGGGCAAATACCGACGCGCCGGCCGCGCTGGGGTTGGTAAAGCCATCGGCGTGAATCGACATAAAAAGATCGGCGCCGTGCTGGTGGGCAATTTCCACGCGGTCGTACAGCGGGATAAAGGTATCGCCAGAACGCGTCAGGCGCGCGTCAATACCGTTATTGCGCAGAATGCTGCGTACGTTTTTGGCAATCGCCAGTACGACATGCTTCTCTTTTGAACCGTTGTGACCGATAGCGCCGGTATCAATACCGCCATGGCCCGGGTCGAGCATAACGATGCGCTTCGCGCCCGCCTTTTTCGCCGCGGGTTTACTGTGGCCGTTGGACGTCGTCAGCGGCTGTTCTTTTGCGATGACCTGCGATGAAACCCCGGAAAGGGTCATGGCAGCCAGTCCTGCTTTCAGCACCTGGCGGCGCGAAGCAAGTATTTTTAATGGTTTAAAAGTGCTCATTCGGCCTGAATTGCAAACAAGTGGTACCTGGTGTTATATCGTATCGCGTTTTCCGTTACGACCATTCAAAACAAGAATTGTTTTACTTTTCATTTCAATACATGACAGTGCGTATTATGTCATTTTTTCCACTTCATTTCGCCTGATATTGGCTATCCGCTGAAATCGCGCCATAATCGCTGTTTTTAAGCCTGAAAAATGGGGAATACCATGGAGATACGCGTTTTTCGCCAGCAAGATTTTGAAGAAGTGATTACGCTGTGGGAGCGCTGCGAGCTTCTGCGCCCGTGGAATGACCCGGAAATGGACATTGAGCGTAAAGTTAACCACGATGTCAGCCTGTTTCTCGTCGCGGAAGTGAATGGCGAGGTGGTTGGCACGGTGATGGGCGGCTATGACGGTCATCGCGGTTCCGCCTACTACCTGGGCGTGCATCCGGAATATCGCGGGCGTGGTATCGCCAATGCGCTGCTGAACCGGCTGGAAAAAAAGCTGATTGCTCGCGGCTGCCCGAAAATTAACATCATGGTTCGCGATGATAATGAGGTGGTGCAGGGGATGTATGAACGGCTTGGTTACGAATATGCCGATATCCTGAGTCTGGGTAAACGTTTGATTGAAGATGAAGAATACTGAGTTTATCCCTTCTGATTTCGATGCCCACGGCCGGCTCAGGCTACCGTTTCTGTTCTGGTGCGTACTGCTGCTGCAGGCGCGAACCTGGGTGCTGTTCATTATGGCGGGGGCCTCCCGCCAGCAGGGCGATGTGTTACTGAACCTGTTCTATCCCGATCACGATAATTTCTGGCTAGGATTATTGCCGGGTATCCCGGCGGTACTGGCGTTTATCGTCAGCGGGCAGCGGCAGCGTTTTCCCCGTCTCTGGCCGCTAATGCGCTGGCTGCTGGTGCTGTCGCAGACGCTGCTGCTGCTCTGGCAGCCGCTATTATGGCTGAGCGGCGAGTCACCTTCGATGCTGACTATCGGCCTGCTGATCGCCGATCTCTATGCCTTCTGGTGGCTGTTAGCCAGCCGTCGACTCAAAGCTTGTTTTCAGGAAGATCGGGTTTAACGGCACTTTTTGCCGATCCTGCACTCCAACAGGCGTCAAATAAACAAGAAAGGATCGAGTCATGAAATCGCTACGTTTGCTTCTCTGCGCGTTACCGCTGGCATTAACCGGCTGCTCCACTATGAGTGCAGTTAACTGGTCAGCGGCCTACCCATGGAACTGGTTTGGTTCCTCAATGGAAGTGACCGAGCAGGGCGTGGGTAAACTAACGGCCACAACGCCGCTTAATGAACAGGCCATCAGCGATGCGCTGGGCGGGAGCTATCGTCTGCGCAGCGGCATGAAAGCGGCCAACGGTAATATCGTGCGCTACTTTGAGGCGCTGAAAGATGACAAAGTCGCGATGACCATTAACGGCGACGGCGGCACCATCAACCGTATCGAAGTGCGGGATAGCGAGATTAAAACGGACCGCGGCGTTCAGGTCGGCACTCCGTTTAGCGAGCTGTACAGCAAAGCCTTTGGTCATTGTCAAAAAGGCGCAAATGATAATGGTGCCGTGGTGGAGTGCCAGGCGGACGGTAGTCAGCATATCAGCTACGCCTTTACCGGCCACTGGAATGGTCCGGAAGAGCTGATGCCTTCCGACGACACGCTGAAAAACTGGAAGGTCAGCAAAATTATCTGGCGCGGCTAATTTGATCTGAACGGACACGACACAGGGAAAAAACGGGTACAATAGCGCGATAAAAGTGCCACAGTGTTGTGGTTGTATCATTTCAGGAGGAGCGATGTCTCAGGTTCAGAGCGGCATTTTGCCGGAACATTGCCGTGCGGCGATTTGGATTGAAGCCAATGTCAAAGGGGACGTCAACGCCCTGCGCGAAGCCAGCAAAGTCTTTATTGATAAATTAGCGACCTTTCAAACGCAATTTCCGGACGCACAGCTGGGCGCCGTGGTGGCTTTTGGCAATAACGTCTGGCGTGAGCTGAGCGGCGGTGTGGGTGCCGAAGAGCTTAAAGATTTCCCGGTATACGGCAAGGGCCTGGCGCCGTCTACCCAGTATGATGTCCTGATTCATATCCTCTCCGCGCGTCATGAGGTGAACTTCTCCGTTGCTCAGGCAGCCATGGCGGCCTTTGGCGATGTGATTGAGGTGAAAGAAGAGGTTCACGGTTTCCGCTGGATTGAAGAGCGTGACCTGAGCGGTTTCGTCGACGGCACGGAAAACCCGGCCGGTCTTGAGACCCGCCGTGAAGTGGCGATCATCAAAGATGGCGTGGATGCCGGCGGCAGCTATGTCTTCGTTCAGCGCTGGGAGCATAACCTCAAGCAGTTGAATCGCATGAGCGTTCCGGACCAGGAGATGATGATTGGCCGGACCAAAGAAGCCAATGAAGAGATTGATGGCGACGATCGTCCGGCAACCTCACACCTGAGTCGCGTCGACTTAAAAGAGGATGGCAAAGGGCTGAAGATTGTTCGTCAGAGCCTGCCTTACGGCACCGCCAGCGGCACTCATGGCCTCTATTTCTGTGCGTACTGCGCACGTATCCATAACATTGAACAGCAGCTGCTGAGCATGTTTGGCGATACCGACGGCAAACGTGATGCCATGCTGCGCTTTACCAAACCCGTGACCGGCGGCTACTACTTTGCTCCGTCACTGGATCGTCTCCAGGCGCTGTAATCTCCGGGTTGGCACTGCTCCTCTTCCACTCGGGAGAGGGCAGATAACTTTCCCCCAGTCTGACGACCACGTTCGGCTTAACCCCTTGTTCTCCCTGACCTCCTGCTCCGCCCCATAGAGGGAAAATCACGCCGAAAACCCGTCTCCACAATGGTTTGTAAACGGCTTATTCTCTTTTCGACTTCCAAATCGCCAAACGGTATATAAAACCGTTACTCCTTTCATCCTCGTTATAAATATTATGGCTATAAGAAAGTCATCAAACTGATAAGGGTGCGCAATGGCGGTTAAATCACTGAACAAAGGATATCTGGCACTGGCTGCTTCGATGCTGCTGGTTGCACAGGCGCAGGCGACTGAGCTGCTGAACAGCTCTTATGATGTCTCCCGCGAGCTGTTTGCCGCCCTTAATCCGCCGTTTGAACAGCAGTGGGCGAAAGATAATGCCGGCGATAAGCTGACGATCAAACAATCTCATGCCGGTTCGTCGAAACAGGCGCTGGCCATATTGCAGGGCTTAAAAGCCGATGTGGTGACCTATAACCAGGTGACGGATGTACAGATCCTGCATGACAAAGGCAACTTGATTCCCGCCGACTGGCAAAGCCGGCTGCCGAACAACAGCTCGCCGTTCTACTCCACCATGGCGTTTCTGGTGCGTAAGGGGAACCCGAAGAATATTCATGAGTGGAGCGATCTGGTGCGCCCGGACGTGAAGCTGATTTTCCCGAATCCGAAAACGTCCGGTAACGCGCGCTATACCTATCTGGCTGCATGGGGAGCCGCAGATAAAGCCGACGGCGGCGATAAAGCGAAAACCGAGCAGTTTATGACCCAGTTCCTGAAAAACGTCGAAGTATTTGATACCGGCGGCCGCGGCGCGACTACGACCTTCGTTGAACGTGGACTCGGCGACGTCCTGATTACCTTTGAATCGGAAGTGAACAATATTCGCAAACAGTATGAAGACCAGGGCTTCGAAGTGGTAGTGCCGAAGGTCAATATTCTGGCGGAGTTCCCGGTCGCCTGGGTGGACAAAAACGTCAAGGCCAACGGAACCGAGAAGGCGGCGAAGGCTTACCTGAACTGGCTCTATAGCCCTCAGGCGCAGACGATCATTACCGACTATTACTATCGTGTGAACAACCCGAAGGTGATGGAGACGCTGAAGGATAAATTCCCGCAGACCGAACTGTTCCGCGTCGAAGATCAGTTTGGCTCCTGGCCGCAGGTAATGAAAACCCACTTTGTCAGCGGCGGTGAGCTGGACAAACTGCTGGCGGCGGGGCGTAAGTAATGTTTGCTGCTGCATCTAAGCGCGTGCTGCCGGGCTTTACCCTGAGCCTCGGCACCAGCCTGCTGTTTGTCTGCTTGATTTTACTGCTCCCCCTGAGTGCGCTGGTGATGCAGCTGGCGCAGATGACCTGGGGTCAGTACTGGGAAGTAGTGACTAACCCGCAGGTGGTGGCGGCCTACAAAGTCACGCTGCTGTCGGCGTTTGTCGCCTCAATTTTTAATGGCGTATTTGGCCTGCTGATGGCCTGGATTCTGACGCGCTATCGCTTTCCGGGCCGGACGCTGCTCGATGCGCTGATGGACCTGCCGTTTGCTCTGCCGACGGCAGTCGCCGGCCTGACCCTCGCGTCACTGTTTTCAGTCAACGGCTTTTACGGCGAGTGGCTGGCGAAGTTTGATATCAAGGTGACCTATACCTGGCTCGGTATCGCGGTCGCCATGGCGTTTACCAGTATTCCTTTCGTGGTCCGGACGGTTCAGCCGGTACTTGAAGAGCTGGGGCCGGAATATGAAGAAGCGGCGGAAACGCTGGGCGCCACGCGCCTGCAGAGCTTCCGTAAAGTGGTGCTGCCTGAGCTCTCTCCGGCGCTGCTGGCCGGGATCGCGCTGTCATTTACGCGTAGCCTTGGCGAGTTTGGCGCGGTGATTTTCATCGCCGGCAACATCGCATGGAAAACCGAGGTCACTTCCCTGATGATTTTCGTGCGCCTGCAGGAGTTTGATTACCCGGCGGCGAGCGCGATTGCGTCGGTGATCCTGGCGGCTTCGCTGCTGCTGCTGTTTTCCATCAACACCCTGCAAAGTCGCTTTGGTCGACGTGTGGTAGGTCACTAATGGCGGAAGTTACTCAATTGAAGCGTTACGATGCTCCCCGCATCAACTGGGGGAAATGGTTTCTGATTGGCACCGGAATATTGGTTTCCGCTTTCATTCTGATCGTGCCGATGGTCTATATCTTCGTCCAGGCCTTCAGCAAAGGGCTGATGCCGGTACTGCAAAACCTGGCCAACCCGGACATGCTGCACGCAATCTGGCTGACGGTGATGATTGCGCTGATTACCGTACCGGTTAACCTGGTTTTCGGTACTCTGCTGGCGTGGCTGGTAACGCGTTTTAACTTCCCTGGCCGCCAGCTGCTGCTGACGCTGCTGGATATTCCTTTTGCCGTCTCGCCGGTGGTGGCGGGGCTGGTCTATCTGTTGTTCTACGGTTCCAACGGCCCGCTCGGCGGCTGGCTGGACGCGCATAACCTGCAAATCATGTTTGCCTGGCCGGGAATGGTGCTGGCCACCATTTTTGTCACCTGTCCATTTGTGGTGCGCGAGCTGGTTCCGGTGATGATCAGTCAGGGCAGTAATGAAGATGAAGCGGCGATCCTGCTCGGCGCGTCCGGCTGGCAGATGTTCCGCCGGGTGACTCTGCCGAATATCCGTTGGGCGCTGTTATACGGCGTGGTGCTGACCAACGCTCGCGCTATCGGGGAGTTCGGCGCCGTTTCGGTGGTTTCGGGCTCGATTCGCGGTGAAACGCTGTCGCTGCCGCTGCAGATTGAATTGCTGGAGCAGGATTACAATACCGTCGGTTCCTTTACCGCCGCAGCTCTGCTGACGTTAATGGCTATTTTGACTTTGTTTTTAAAGAGTATGTTGCAATGGCGCCTGGCTAATCAGGAAAAACGCGCGCAACTGGAGGGGAATCATGAGCATTGAGATTGTCAATATTAAGAAATCTTTTGGACGCACTCAGGTGCTGAATGATATCTCTCTGGATATCCCTTCCGGCCAGATGGTAGCGTTGCTGGGGCCTTCAGGCTCCGGTAAAACCACGCTATTGCGTATTATCGCGGGTCTCGAGCATCAGAATAGCGGACGCATCAGCTTCCACGGCACGGATGTGAGCCGCATTCATGCCCGCGATCGTAAAGTGGGGTTTGTTTTCCAGCATTATGCGCTGTTCCGTCATATGAGCGTGTTCGACAATATCGCTTTTGGCCTGACGGTATTGCCGCGTCGCGAACGTCCCTCAGCGGCGGTGATTAAGCAGAAAGTTACTCGCCTGTTAGAGATGGTTCAGTTGTCCCATCTGGCCGACCGTTTCCCGGCGCAGCTTTCCGGTGGTCAGAAACAGCGCGTTGCGCTGGCGCGCGCGCTGGCCGTTGAGCCGCAAATTCTGCTGCTTGATGAGCCTTTTGGTGCGCTGGACGCTCAGGTGCGTAAAGAGTTGCGCCGCTGGCTGCGCCAGCTTCATGAAGAGCTGAAATTCACCAGCGTGTTCGTCACCCACGACCAGGAAGAGGCGATGGAGGTTGCCGATCGGGTTGTGGTAATGAGCCAGGGGAGCATCGAACAGGTTGATACGCCTGAGGCCGTATGGCGCGAACCGGCAACTCGCTTTGTGCTTGAGTTCCTCGGCGAAGTAAACCGTCTGAAAGGCAACGTGCGCGGGAGTCAGTTCCACGTTGGCGCTCACCGTTGGCCGCTGGGCTTTACGCCTGCTTATCAGGGAGCGGTGGATCTGTTTTTGCGCCCGTGGGAAGTGGATGTGAGCCGACGTACGAATCTGGATTCTCCATTGCCGGTACAGGTGCTGGAAATCAGCCCGCGTGGACACTACATGCAGTTAGTTGTGCAGCCCCTGGGATGGTATGACGAGCCGCTGACCGTGGTATTACGCGAAGACCATGTCCCGGTACGCGGCGAGCGTTTGTTCGTTGGCCTGCAGCACGCCCGTTTATACGAAGGGAACAATCGCATTCAGCCTGCTTATAATGGCCAACTGGACCTGGCGCAATCTGCCTGATAAGTTTACGCCACTACACGCATCGCGACCGCGGCCCCTGTGGCCGTTTTTACTTTCTGGATATTTTGTGACGACCTTAGAAAACACAATCGGCAATACGCCTCTGGTGAAATTACAGCGCACTGGTCTGACAAACGGCAGCGAAATCTGGGTCAAGCTTGAAGGCAATAACCCGGCGGGATCGGTAAAGGACCGCGCTGCGCTGTCGATGATCGTACAAGCCGAAAAGCGCGGTGAAATCGCGCCGGGCGATACGCTTATCGAAGCTACTAGCGGTAATACCGGTATTGCCCTTGCCATGATTGCTGCCCTGAAAGGGTATCGAATGAAATTGCTGATGCCGGATAACATGAGCCTGGAGCGCAAGGCCGCTATGCAGGCTTATGGCGCGGAGCTGATTCTGGTCACTAAAGAGCAGGGCATGGAAGGGGCTCGTGAACTGGCGCGCTTAATGGGCGAGCGTGGTGAAGGCAAGGTGCTGGATCAGTTTAACAATCCCGACAATCCTTACGCCCATTACATCACTACCGGGCCGGAAATCTGGCAGCAGACGCAAGGGCGTATCACCCACTTCGTTTCCAGCATGGGAACCACCGGCACTATTACCGGCGTGAGTCGCTTTATGCGCGAGCTGGAAAAAAAGGTCACTATCGTGGGCCTGCAGCCGGAAGAAGGCAGCAGTATTCCAGGCATCCGCCGCTGGCCGGAAGCGTGGCTGCCAAAGATTTTTAATCCGCAGCTTGTCGATGAGGTTATCGATATGTCTCAGCCCGAAGCTGAGCAAACCATGCGCCGCCTGGCAGTAACCGAAGGGATATTCTGTGGCGTAAGCTCCGGCGGTGCGGTAGCTGGCGCGCTGCGAGTGGCGCAAGCCAATCCGGGAAGCGTTGTGGTGGCGATTATTTGCGATCGTGGTGACCGCTATTTATCGACAGGCGTATTCGGCGAAGAAAGTTATTCGCAGGGTGCGGGTATTTAATTCAGGATTTATATAAACAAAAATGGCACCCTGAAGGTGCCGTTTTTAATGTTATATGCGGACAACTTACTTCTTGATGCGGATCACCGGGGTTTCGCCCACGGTCACGCTACCAGACAGTTTGATCAGCTCTTTGATCTCATCCATGTTGGAGATAACAACCGGCGTCAGGGTAGACTTGGCTTTCTCTTCCAGCAGCGGCAGATCGAACTCGATAACCACGTCGCCTTTCTTAACGCGCTGGCCTTCTTCTGCGATGCGTTTAAAACCTTCGCCTTTCAGTTCAACGGTATCAATACCGAAGTGAACGAACAGCTCAATGCCGCTATCAGATTCGATAGAGAAAGCATGGTTGGTTTCGAAGATTTTACCGATGGTGCCATCAACCGGAGCAACCATTTTATTGCCGGTAGGTTTAATAGCGATGCCATCGCCTACGATCTTCTCTGCAAACACCACGTCCGGAACATCTTCAATGTTGACGATTTCGCCAGAAAGCGGGGCAACAATCTCAATGGTTCCGGTGTCTTTTTTATCATCAGAAACCAGAGATTTCAGTTTATCAAACAAACCCATGATCTTCTCCTAAGCAGTAAATTGGGCCGCATCCGGTGGATTAGCAGATTGTTTTTTCTTCAATGAACTTGTTAACCAGCGTCATTAACTCGTCCGTTGTCGGTTGAGCAAGAGCCTGCTCTGCTAACACCTTCGCATCTTCGAAGTTCGTGTTACGGATAATCTTCTTAATGCGCGGGATAGAGATGGCACTCATACTGAACTCATCCAGACCCATCCCCAGCAACAGAAGTGTAGCACGTTCGTCGCCTGCAAGCTCACCACACATACCGGTCCATTTACCTTCTGCATGAGAAGCATCAATAACTTGCTTAATCAGAGTCAGTACGGACGGTGACATTGGCTGGTAAAGATGTGAAATCATATCATTACCGCGGTCAACTGCCAGCGTATACTGAGTTAAATCATTGGTACCGATACTAAAGAAATCCACTTCTTTGGCCAGATGGCGAGCAATCGTGGCCGCGGCCGGAGTCTCAACCATCACACCGATTTCGATAGTTTCGTCAAACGCTTTGCCTTCTTCACGCAGCTGTGCCTTCAGGATTTCGATCTCTTTCTTCAGAGCGCGAACCTCTTCAACAGAGATAATCATCGGGAACATGATACGCAGTTTACCGAAAGCGGAAGCACGCAAGATAGCACGTAACTGAGCGTGCAAGATCTCTTTGCGATCCATAGCGATACGAATGGCACGCCAGCCCAGGAACGGGTTCTCTTCTTTCGGGAAGTTCATGTACGGCAGCTCTTTATCGCCGCCGATGTCCATGGTACGCACGATGACCGCCTGAGAGCCGCAGGCTTCAGCAACGGCTTTATACGCGGCAAACTGCTCATCTTCAGTAGGCAGCGAGTCACGATCCATGAACAGGAATTCAGTACGGTACAGGCCTACACCTTCAGCGCCGTTGCGCTCTGCACCGTCGATATCACGCACGGTACCGATGTTGGCACATACTTCTACCTGATGGCCGTCGAGAGTGATAGCCGGCAGGTCTTTCAGTTTTGCCAGTTCAGCTTTCTCAGAAGCAACCTGCTGCTGCACGGCGCGCAGGGCTTCGATCTCTTCGTTAGTCGGGTTAACGTAAACTTTGTTGTTAACCGCATCGAGGATCAGATAGTCGTCATTTTTTACTTCGGAGGTTACGCTACCGGTGCCCACGATCGCTGGCAGTTCCAGAGAACGCGCCATGATAGAGGTGTGAGAGGTACGACCGCCGATATCGGTGATGAAACCCAGAACTTTTTGCAGGTTCAGCTGGGCAGTTTCAGATGGCGTCAGATCCTTGGCTACCAGGATAACTTCATCCTGAATTGCGCTCAGATCGATAATCGCCAGACCGAGAATGTTGCGCAGCAGACGTTTACCGATATCACGTACGTCAGCCGCACGTTCTTTCAGGTATTCATCGTCGAGCTCTTCCAGGGCAGTGGCCTGGCCTTCAATGATTTCGTGAGCCGCTGCGTCCGCAGTGACTAACTTATCTTTGATGAGGGCTATGATTTCCTGCTCCAGCTCTTCGTCTTCCAGCAACATAATGTGGCCTTCGAAGATAGCTTCCTTTTCTTCACCGAAGGTCTCGCCAGCTTTAATTTTGATCGTTTCTAATTGAGCAGACGCTTTGGCGCGGCCGCACAGAAAACGTTCAACTTCCTGCTCAACTTTGTCGGCAGAAATTTTCTTCCGGTCGATGACAATTTCATCTTCCTTCAGCAAAAGTGCCTTGCCGAAAGCGATACCCGGGGATGCTAAAATGCCTGAAATCATAACCCTACCTTACT